>JBJERA010000170.1:0-1848 GCA_051882035.1 Hominimerdicola sp. | reverse complement strand
AAATCTTTCGGCGGAATTTGAAAATTTGGACGGTTTTTATGTTACTCCAAAGCCTATTAAAAAATCGTTTTTTATGAGTCAGCTTAATCTTATGGGAATATATTTTCCGTTTTCAATGGAGGCTAATTATAATAACGATATGTATAAAGCAAAGTTGCCTGATACGGTTTGTCATGAACTTGCGCACACAAAGGGTTACATACAGGAGGACGAGGCAAATTTTATTGCGTTTGTTGCCTGCGACAGAAGTGAAAATGCTGATTATCGTTATTCGGGGTATCTTTCTGCTTTAAGCTATGTAAGGAATAAAATTTTTGAGTATGCAGACGATAATAAGAAGATAGAATTTGATAGCTCTATCAGCGACGCAGTATGGGCAGATATCGATGCTAATCGAGAATACTGGCAGGAAGTTAAGGAAAAAGAAGACACTGTTTTCGACAGCGAAACCGTGTCGGAAATTTCAGATAAGGCTATGGAAAGCTCCCTCAAACTAAACGGTGTTGAGGACGGCAAGCAGTCTTATGGCAGGATGGTAGATTTAATGCTGAACTATTATTATTCAACGTACAATAAATAATGCACAATTAAGGTGTTCGGCTAATTTCTATGGAACAATAATTGTACATTTAGAACTGTTGAAAAGGGGTTTTTTGGTGGAATATAGATTTAAGACAAATTCGGCGCAGGAGACTATTGCGTTGGGTGAAAAGATTGGCAAGCTGCTTAAAGGCGGTGACATCATTGCTTACAGCGGTGGTCTGGGAGCGGGGAAAACTACTATTACCAGAGGAATTTCTGTGGGCATGGGGCTTGGCGACGAGGTGACTTCGCCTACTTTTGCTCTTGTGAATGAGTACAGGGGCGACAGGCTGAGCCTTATTCATTTTGATATGTACAGGATTAATTCCGCTGATGATTTGGAAACGACGGGTTTTTTTGATTATATGGACGAGGACAGCGTGCTGGCGGTGGAATGGTCGGAGAATATTGATGACGAGTTGCCTGAAAATGCTATCCGCATTGATATTCAGCGAGTTGATGATGAAACCAGAATTATTACTCTGAACGGAGATGAACGATTTGAAAATATTAGGAATTGACACCAGCGGAAAAATTGCGTCCGTCGCTATTACCGACGGGGATAGAGTGCTTTGGGAAAAATCCGTTTACACCAAACTTACTCACTCGCAGGTGATTTTGCCTATGGTCAAGCAGGCTTTGGAAGAATGTGAGCTGGACTTTGCCGATTTAGACTGCGTGGCGGCGGCCAACGGGCCGGGCTCTTATACCGGATTGCGAATCGGAATCGGTGCGGTAAAGGGTATGTGTTTAGGCTGTCAGGGGCTTAAATGTGCAGGAGTTTCAACGCTTTTGGCACTTGCTTACAATAATGTTTCATATATAGGAAAAATTGTGGCTGTGATGAAGGCTCGCCCGAAAGTTGTTTATGTAGGAGTTTTTCAGTCTGACGGTGAAAAAATTTGCCGTATTGATGAGGATAAAATTGCCGATGAGGAGGAATTTTTTACTGCCCTAAGAGGCGAAAAGTTCCTTTTGACGGGAGATTACGCTAAGGAGATTAAAGAGAAATATTTTACCCATGACAGCGGTGTGATTTGCGCTTGTCCGTCGGAGGTTTTGCAGAAAGCCTCGTCGGTTTGTCTTGCGGTTTTGCAAAATCCGCAGATTATTACCGATGGTGATAATTTGGAAGTTTCTTATTTGCAGGCGACTAAGGCGGAAAAGGATAAGGCTCATAGAAATTAGTTAAACAATAATTAATTAGTTTTTAGTTGATTTATGGGGTGATAAGACATATTAAGTTTAGTGAAGAAGAAGCAGACA
>JBJERA010000169.1:0-1854 GCA_051882035.1 Hominimerdicola sp. | reverse complement strand
TCTCTCACTTATTCTGGGAGCTTTGGCTAAGGACGCAAAATCAGCGCAGACATTACTTCTTCCGATAACATTTATGACAATGATTCCATACATGATTTCAATGTTTATGGATATTAAAACGGCTTCTCCGATTCTCAGATATATTGTCTATGCAATTCCATTCTCACATTCGTTTATGGCATCTGAAAATGCAATGTTCGGCAATACTTCACTGTATATTGGCGGTCTGATTTATCAGATTATATTCCTGGTTATCTGCATAGTTATTGCTTTGAAAATATTTATGAGCGACAGAATTCTTACAATGTCAATCGGCGGAACTTCAAGAAAAAGAATAAAAGGCTCTGTTAATACCAACGAATAAAAACAAAGAAAGGTGACTAAAATCATGAAAAAGAAAAAACTTACCTCTATTATAAGTGTAGTAGCAATGTGTGCTGTAATTCTCACCTCATGCGGTAAATCTGCTGAAAGTTCTTCGGCGACAGAAAACTCCTCATCAAAGGCTGAAACTACCACAACCACTGCTCCGGCAGAATCCTCATTGGCGGAAACAACTGCTTCTTCCGCCGACGAAAGTTCAACTGCTGAGGGCGAATCGGATATTACTCCTGCAATGTGGGTAGTAACAGCTCCCAACGGCAACAAAATGACAATGTTGGGTTCAATGCACGCTTTGAAAGACGAATGTTATCCATTGCCTGATGAAATCATGGACGCTTATAATTCTGCTGATATCCTTGCTGTTGAATGTGATACTACAACTGTATCTAATGAAACGCAGGAAAAACTTTTAAAGCAAATGACATATTCAGACAATACAACTCTCAAAGACCATATTTCAACAGAAGCATACGAGGCTTTGAGTACATATGTCGAAGATTTTGGCTTTAATATATCTGTTTTTGATGCATATCAACCATGGGCTGTATCAAATACCATAGATACCCTGCTGTATAGTTATGCAGACTTAGACACAACCATTGGAATTGACTGCTATTTAATGGGTCTTGCTCATGAAGAAAATAAAGAAATCTATGAGGTTGAATCTGTGGATTTTCAAATGGATATGCTTTTGGGATTTTCCGATGACATTTATGATTTAATGTTTTTAGAATACGAAGGAGAAACCTTAAAATCTCAGACAGAAACTCTTAATCAGATGTACGATGCATGGACAATAGGTAATACTGACTTTATTGAAGAAGAATCTTATTCAACAGAAGACGAAGTAGCTGAGTATACAGAGGAACAGCTTGCGGCTTATGAGGATTATACTAATCAAATGCTTACCGACCGTAATGTCGGTATGGCAGAGGCTGTAAAGAAACTGCTCAATGATGGTAAAAACGTATTTTATGTTGTAGGCGAGGCTCACTTTGTGGGTGATACGGGAATTATTGCTCTGCTTGAACAGGACGGATATACAGTTGAAAGAGTAGAATATAATTAACAGACTATACAAAATTTCGACAATAATAAAAGCATAGAGGCATTATCTGCCTCTATGCTTTTTTTTTCGTTTTGACAAATAGTATCAAAATTGGTCTTAATATAATTATCTGTTAAGATAAGCTGAAATAATATTTCTGAATTCTTCAAAATATTCGCTGTCAGTATCGGTGTAATCGGCCAAATCATTTACAAGTGCATACAGGTCAAGATTCTGCATTCCTTCATCACCACGAAGATACATTGCAAACTGTGCTACTGCTGCTGCAAAACGTGTATAATCTGCCATTTGGGAATTATATGAGGACATTTCAACGGGAACCTCAATAAGTCGGCTTTCAGCCTCATCAGGATTTTTATATCTCATGGAAACCGTAAGCAGTTCACCGCTTAACTCAGTAT
>JBJERA010000168.1:0-7234 GCA_051882035.1 Hominimerdicola sp. | reverse complement strand
CAGCTTCCATGGCTCACAAGCTATCAGGAACTGAGAGATTATACAAGTTTATAAAAAGAATTGAGTGAATTTTTATGTATAAATTGAATATAGTGCTGGTTGAACCTCAGATTCCTCAGAATACGGGCAATATCTCACGCACTTGTGCAGTAACGGGAGCGATTCTGCATCTTATTAAGCCTTACGGATTTGTTATTACCGATAAGCATTTAAAGCGTGCGGGACTTGATTATTGGGATAAGCTTGAAATTCATGAGTATGATAATATAGAGGAGTTTTTTGAAAAAAATCAGGGGGATTTTTTCTATTTCACTACAAAAGGCAGAAAGGTTCATTCAGAGGAAGATTTCTCATTAAAGGAAAATGTGTATATAATTTTCGGCAGGGAGGACAAAGGTCTGCCTGAGGAACTTCTGCATGACAATCCCGATAATTGTCTGAGAATACCAATGAGAAACGATTTGAGAAGTCTTAACCTTTCAAATTCTGTGGCAATAGCCTGCTATGAGGTTTTAAGACAATGGGATTATCCCGATTTAGGACGGGAAGGAAAGCTTACAAAATACACTTGGGAAGAAAATTAAAGGAGAGATTAATTATGGCTAAAATTAAAATTATTACCGACTCCGCAAGCGATATTTCTGCGGAGCTTGAAAAAAAGTATGACATTCAGATTGTTCCTTTTAAAATTGCAATGGGTGAAAAAAGCTATGTTAGCCGTGTGGACTTTGATAATAACAAGTTCTATGGAATGATGGAAGAATACGACGGCTTGCCGACTACTTCGCAGATAACTGCGTTTGAATTCGGCGAGATATTCAAAAAGCATTATGAGGACGGTTATACCGATGTTATTTTTGTTTCAATAAACGCAAACGGTTCGGCGACATATAACAATTCTGTTATGGCGGCGGAGCAGTTTTTTGAAGAAAATCCTGAGGCTAAGGGCAAGTACAATATCTATAACATAGACGGAAAGAGCTATACCGGAGGATACGGCTATCCTGTGATTCAGGCGGCTGTAAAGGCTGAAAAGGGCATGGACGCACAAAGTATTGTTGACTACATTCGTGACTGGGTTGACAACTGTGTGATTTTCTTTGCGCCTTACAGCTTGAAGTATGCAAAAAAATCGGGGAGAATCCCATCTGCGGCTGCATTTGTGGGAGAGGTTATGGGACTTCGACCTGTTATGAGAATTCAGAACGGCTCAATCACCACCGAAACAAAAGTAAGAGGCGATAAGAATATTGTTCCGAAAATTCTTGAACTTACCGCAAATGAAATGATTCCACAGACTCCTTACAGCATTGTTTACGGAAATGACAAAAGCGTAGCCGATGAAATGGCTCAGGTTATGACCAAGAAAATGGGTTATCCTCCGGCAGAGTTTTTCCAGATAGGAGCGGCTGTCGCAGTTAATGCAGGTCCGAAGGTTACGGGAGTTATTTTTAAGTCTCAGAAGAAGTGATTTAGGACAGTACTGTCAAAATGGATTTTCTATGTAACCATAAAGAAACATGACCTTGTTTTTGTTTAGTTCACTTGGATTTTAAGGGAAAGTGTGATATAATTATATTACCATAATTTAAATGTCGGGAGGGGAATCTAAATTATGAAAAATATAAAGATTATCGGAATGCATATCTTCGGTGCAATTATATTAATAGTGGTTATACTTGATTTGTTTATGGGCAGTCCCAATGTTGAATCCAAAGATGATAAGGACAAAGTATTGCTTATTCCTATGGAAATTTCGGGAAAAGATGAAGTGGAACAGCGTTATGAATATGATGTGTCGAAAATTGACAAATCCGGAAAAAGCCTTATTTTTTTTACCGGTCATCAGCTTATTCACGTTTATGCGGACGGAAAAGAAATTTATTCCGTAAAACTTGGAGATGGCGTTTTTGCAAGAACAACTGGACCACGCTGGGATTATGTGGATATTCCTGAGAAAACAGAAAAAATAGTTATTACATTGAAAGCAGTATACCAAAGTATACCTATGAAGTCATTTCAGGCTTATATAGGAAATGCAAAAGTGGAGATTCTGAATAATCTTAGAAGTTCATTTCCCAGTGCCTGCATAGATTTTTCCATTTCCGCTGTGGGCATTGTACTTATAGTTTTCTGGATGCTTGAACGAAAAAATGCAGGCAATCAGAGAGTAATTCTTTATTTCGGATTTTTTGTATTTTTTGTAGGCTTGTGGTGCTTTAACGAAACGGTATTTCTCACTGTTTTGACAAGAAACCGCTGCGGTGCGTCTTTTTTCTCTTTTGTAATGCTAATGCTTATTCCAATTCCATACATCAAATATTTAACAACTTTTCTTGATTCGGGGAAAAAATTCTTTGCTAATCTGATTGTACGTTTAAGCGTTATTAATACCTGCGTATGTATTGTACTGCATATTGCCGGAATTGCCTCCGTAAAACAAACAGGCATAACTGAACAGATTCTTCTTCTTTCAGCTGCTATTTACCATATATGGACAATGATTGCATATTTCAGACAAAAGGGAATGGATAGAATCCTGCTGACAAACTTAATAGGAACAACGGGTTTAATATTTTCAGGACTTTTTGATTTGTGGCATTATTATACAAGCATGAGTAAAAATCCTGTTATTGCACATTTCGGACTGCTGTTTTCAGTTACTTTTCTGGGTGTGGCGGCAATATCTGCCACAAGAAAAAATATTGAGGAGCTCAAGTCTGTACGAATGTACAAAGAAATTGCCCTTAAGGATTTGCAGACAGGTCTTTTCAACAGAAATGCTTATGACCGTTTGCTCTATTCCGAAAAATCTTTTTCGGGAATGGCAATTGTTGCTTTTGATATAAACAATCTGAAAAAATGCAATGATATGTTAGGCCACGAGGCAGGGGACAGACTTATATGCAATTCGACCGCTCTGATTAAACAGTATTTCGGAGAAATCGGAGTTACCTATCGTATTGGCGGAGATCAATTCTGCACAGTTGTGAAAGAAAGAAACACAAAAGAGCTTCTCGCAAAAATAAAAAAATTCAAGAAAGTACAGTCCCTTGAAGAGAATCCGGAAAGCATATCAGTAGCCTGCGGTTATGCTTTCTTTGATCCCGAAAAGGATAAAACCATTGAGGATACAAGAAAACGTGCGGACAAATATCTTTATGAAGACAAGAAAATTATGAAAAAGCAAATTGAAAAAAAAGTATCGGTATAATGGCATCATATTTTTTCTTAAAGAAATAGGAGAATGTTATGAGGATTTTCAGAGAAACGGCTGATTTTGTTCAGTTTATAAAAAGCAAAGAAAAAATACCTTTTCTTTTCAAAGCTGAAATGTGCCTTCTTATAATTTTTGAAATTGCGGTATTGGTATTAATAATTGCATTGGGAACAATTCATGCTTATCTGTTTTTGATAATTGGAATTATTTTCATCTGCTGCAAAATAAAGAGAATAAACAAAGCTTGTATCAAAAAGGAAAAAAATAAAAAATCAAAATTTTTTCTGTCATTTGCACTAACACTTATTATCTTCTGTTTGATATTTACAGGATTTCCGCCGTATCTTCATTCTACGGCAAAATGGAAATATCCTGTTCAGAAAGTTGTTCTGAATTTGTACAGCAATATTACTGTTCCCGATTATTTTCCGAAAAAAATTCCTGAGTCGGCTGAGGATTATCATTTTGATTATTTTCCGTCAATGTTACAAGGTACAGGTCACGTTTCAATGACATTTAAAGCCGACAGCGAAACAATTTTAGAGTATGAAGAACAATTTTCCGAACAGGCTGTAATGTCTTTTGATTTATCCGAATATGTTGAAAATGAAGGCTTATTTAACGGAACTTACAAAGATGAAATGATTAAAAACGGCGGTAATGAATATAGCAATATGAGCTTTTTATGATTCTTCTTTGTTAAAAACTGCCGAAAGCACAACGGTTTATATACTTGAATCAAATTTTCAATTTAACCACCCTCATACTTCTGCGGTACTCATTGACAACGAAAATAATCTTATTCAATTTTCACGTCTTGGATAATCGGGTTGTAAAAATGAAAATTGAGGTAAAAAAAGCTTAAAAACACTTGATTTTTTTTGAAATATATTATATAATAAATATTGTTGTTAAATTAATAACAACTTATATTGAAAAGAATCGGGTTTGCCCGAAAAATTAATAATGAGAGGATGTCTTTAAAATGGCAGGTTTAAACAAGGTTACTGTTGATGACATTAATGTTGCAGGTAAAAAGGTTCTCGTAAGAGTTGACTTTAACGTTCCGTTGAAGGACGGCGTTATTACTAACGATAACAGAATTACAGCTGCTCTTCCTACAATCAAGAAGTTGGTTGCTGACGGCGGAAAGGTTGTTCTTTGCTCACACCTCGGCAAGCCTAAGAACGGTCCTGAGGATAAGTTCTCATTGGCTCCTGCTGCTGCTCGTCTTGCAGAGCTTCTTCCTGAAACAAAGGTTACTTTCGCTAAGGACGATACTGTTGTAGGCGAAAACGCTAAGAAGGCTGTTGCTGAAATGAATAACGGCGAAATCGTTGTTCTCGAAAACACAAGATTCAGAGGCGCTGAGGAAACCAAGAACGGCGAAGAGTTCGCTAAGGAGCTTGCTGAATTGGTTGACGGCGAAGTATTCGTAATGGACGCTTTCGGTTCTGCTCACAGAGCTCATGCTTCAACAGCAGGCGTTACAAAGTTTGTTAAGGAAACTGCTGTTGGTTACCTTATGCAGAAGGAGATCAACTTCCTTGGAAATGCAGTTGAAACTCCTGTAAGACCTTTCGTAGCTATTCTCGGCGGTGCAAAGGTTGCAGATAAGCTTAATGTTATTAACAACCTTATCGAAAAGTGCGATACACTTATTATCGGCGGCGGTATGGCTTACACATTCCTTAAAGCTAAGGGCTATGAAGTAGGTACTTCTTTGGTTGACGATACTAAGATTGACTACTGTAAGGAAATGATGGAAAAGGCTGAAAAGGCAGGCAAGAAGCTTCTTCTCCCTGTTGATACAACTGTTGCAGCTTCATTCCCTGACCCAATCGACGCAGAAATAGCTGTTGAAAATGTTGATTCTGACAAGATTCCTGCTGACAAGATGGGACTTGATATCGGTACAAAGACTGCTGAACTTTACGCAGAGGCTGTAAAGAGCGCTAAGACTGTTGTTTGGAACGGTCCTATGGGTGTATTTGAGAATCCAACTCTTGCAAAAGGTACAATCGCAGTTGCTAAGAGCCTTGCTGAAACTGACGCTACAACAATCATCGGCGGAGGCGATTCTGCTGCTGCTGTTATCCAGCTTGGTTTCGCAGACAAGATGAGCCACATTTCTACCGGCGGCGGAGCTTCTCTTGAATACCTCGAAGGTAAGGTTCTTCCTGGTATCGACGTAATTGCTGATAAGTAATTTGTGTAATTTAATATAATAAAAACGGGCGGTCAGAGTGAGGTCGCCCGCTTTTGCTTATAATTTATAAGGAGAAATTTAATATGAATAATATAATTTCAATTCTTGCCAAAGATTCCAGCGGCTTTTTTTCAGGTGCTCAGGGGATTGTGGGAATAGTTCTTGTTCTAACGGGTATTGCCATGATTTATATTGCAATAAAGGTAATGAAAGGCTACCAGATATTGCCTATGCAAGAAACCTGCCAGCCTAAGGAGGATACATATCTGCCTGAAAAAGCCAAAGTAATTAATAAGCAGGAAACCGAAATTCCGTCATTCAACGGCGGAGAAGTTTCATTTATGACTGAATGGACTATTGAGTATACCGTTGAAGGTGAAACATATGAGCAGATTATTCCTGACGATAACTACTCAAAAGGCGATATTCTTGATGTTAAGTATAATCCTGAAAATCCAAAGGAATATTATCTTGATAACGGAATAATCATGGTTGAAAAGTCTGAGGACGAGGAAGAAGAAGAAGAAAAGGAAAAGCTTGAAAAAAATCCTATTGCAACAGCAATGATTATTGTTGCGGTTCTTCTGATGACGGTGGGCGTTGTTATGATTATAGACAAGGTAATGTGATTTTTTCACTAAGAGTGTTTTTGGTTCATATATTTATATAAGGCAATAATCTATTTTATTTGTGGATTATTGCCTTATTTTTTAGCAAAATACTTCATTCTTTGAAATTTAATTTTAACACACCGAAAAAATATGTTCATTCGCTAAAAACCTATTGAAAAATGTCGTAATATATGATATACTAGAATAAGTATAATTATTTTGTACTGTGTAATAATTTAGCATTTCATGCTGGGAAAATGTTGCATAGTTATGGCATTTTCCTCAAACAAAGAGGTAATTAGTATTATGAATAATGATTTTGATGTTGTTATCGTGGGCTGCGGTGCAGCGGGTCTTTATGGTGCGTTAAATCTTTCTGATGATTTGAAAATTCTCGTTCTTTCCAAACGTGAGGCAACTTTATGTAATTCATCCTTGGCTCAGGGCGGCATTGCCGGTGTTTATGATAATCCTAAGGACAGTCCTGAACTGCATAAGCATGACACATTTGTTGCCGGCGGTTTTAAAAATACTCCTGAAACCACTGAAATTCTTGTCAACGAGGCTAAAATTGATATTGGTAAAATTATTGAACTTGGTGTGGATTTTGATAAAGAGCCTGACGGGGGCTATCATCGTACATTAGAGGGCGGCCATGGTTTAAACAGAATTTTTCATCACAAGGACAGTACGGGACTTGAAATTGAGACTGTTCTGCTGAAAAATGCTCAGGAGAAAAGTAATATAACTATCTGGGAAAACTGCACAGCCTGTGAATGTGCCAAAACTTCAACGGGATTTTCTATACTTGTTCTGAAAGATGATGAACATTTGACTGTAAACTGTCGCTATGCAATTTTTGCAACAGGCGGTATCGGACGAGTTTACGAATACACCACAAATTCTGCAATAGCTACCGGCGACGGCATCACTATGGCTTATGATATGGGCGCTGAAATTAAAAATCTGAGCTACATACAGTTTCATCCTACGGGATTTAATAATAAGCATACCCGTGAAACTTTTCTTATTTCAGAATCGGTAAGAGGCGAGGGTGCATATCTGAAAAACTGCAACGGCGAAAGATTTATGCATAATTATGACGACAGACTTGAACTTGCTCCGAGAGATGTGGTTTCACACTCCATTATGTATGAGGCAAAAAAGACAGGTTCTGATAAATTTTATCTTGAC
>JBJERA010000167.1:0-35538 GCA_051882035.1 Hominimerdicola sp. | reverse complement strand
CCAAGGATGGTTCACATCCGCTGGCGTGTTTGGGTAATTTCGTGGATTGCTATAAATATACCTAATGCACACATTATTATATAATATATCTTTGGTATCCAGTCATAATCAAAATAAAAATACATATATTCAGAACTGATACTATTTTCGATATATGAAATATTGTATAATCTGATTAAAATACATAAAGCTACCACAAAAAACATTGGAACAAGAAAAATATATCTTAATGAGTTTTTCATTAAAGCCTTAAATCTCATTTTGTTCCCTCCTGTCCGCCGGTGAGATTTATGAATACCTGCTGTAAGGTTGGTTTTGAAACTTCAAGACCTTTGGGTATATTTCCGCAGTTTCCTTTAATGTATGCCGATTTGATTGTTCCGATAGTGTTATGAGCGATTATCTCTTTGTCCTCGCAATAAAGGTCAACAAGTTTCGCTGAACCAGTTACAGAATAGCCGTCATTCAAAAAGCTTTCAGCCTCATCATCAGCAATGATTTTTCCCTCATCAATTATCACAACGTGTTCAAAGAGGTTTGCACATTCGTCAATTAGATGAGTTGAAACTACCATACAGCAGTCAGTTTCAGAAAAACGTTCAACCATTAAAGCATAGAAAAGCTCTCGATGATTTGCGTCAAGTCCTAAAATCGGCTCGTCAAGAAAAATAAATTCAGCACCGCTGCTCAGGGCAAGAATTATCTTTGAAATAGTCAGATAGCCTGTTGAAAGGCTTGCAAGACGCTTTTTTACGTCAAGCCCAAACTTATCCGCAAGAGTTTGGGCGTATTTCATGTCAAAGTCAGGATAAAAATCCTTTGTAATCTTCATAGCCTGAGCAAATCTCAAGCCTGACGGCATTGTGACTGCCTCAGACATAGCATAAATTTTTCCAAGTAATTCGTCATTTTCTTTAATCGGCTTTCCGTCAAGCGTTATTTTTCCGACGTTTTCTGTAACTCGGTTGCTTATTATGTTAATAAGTGTGGATTTTCCTGCACCGTTTCGCCCAAGCAATCCGTAAATTCTTCCGGTGGCAAACTCGGTTGAAACACCCTGCAAAGCGGTTTTCTTGCCGTAATTTTTTACTACGCCCTCAATTTTAATAATGCTCATTCGTCAAAACTCCTTTCAATCATGGACAAAATTTCTTTCTTATCAATGCCCAGTTTTTTCGCTTCGTCTACCATAGCTTTTACAAAGGTTTTCTGAAAATCGTTTTTTCTCTCTTTTTTCAGAATTTTAACCGCCCCATCGCTTACAAACATACCAACCCCTCTTTTCTTAAAAATAACGCTTTTGTCTACAAGAATATTAATGCCTTTTAATGCTGTGGCAGGATTAACCTTATATGCCACAGAAATTTCAGTAGTGGAGGGGATTTGTTCCCCCTCTTTGACAGCACCCTCAATAATCATGTCGGCGAGCCAGTCTGCCAGCTGAATGTAAATGGGCTTTTCGTTTGTGGAATTGAAATCCATAGTTGACCTCCTTCGTTTTTGTTATCTGCTCTCTTTTGTTCAGAAGTATTACCTTTTGTTATATGTTTATTGGTTAATTACTTCTGTAACTAACTATACAACATTTTAAGTCATTTGTCAAGTGGTTATTAGAAAAAAATATACAAATCTATAAAGTAGAAATTATGATAGTTCATAAAAAAACAATTTATTATTGTTAAATATGTGGTATAATGTTTTATATTATGGGGTGATGTCAAATGGCTAAATCTTTTGAAATAATTGTTTATAATAGAGTTAAGAAAGTCAGAAATCGATTGATTTGGGGCTATTCTGTGGTGTTTTTTGTTACCTGCATAGTAACTTTTGCAGTTTTGGAATATCGGTTAATGCAGGATACGATTGATAATAATTCTCAGCTTGTTGAGTCTATGAACCTGCAAATGAAGAAAAGTATAAACAGCTATCTGAATAAGCTAGAAAACACAAGTAAAATTGTATTTTCTAAAAATGACTATATTTCTTATGATATTACTCGACAGAAAAACGATTATGAAAACAATATTCGTATGGAAAAGGAAATTGAGGAATATCTTATTTCTGTAAGTCTTATGGATAACTATGCTGATTTTGGAATAGTTTATAGAAATAACCATTCTTTGGGCAAAATTACCGACGGGTTGATGGATATTTATGAGGGAAATATTTTTTATGCGTTGTCGGAATATCTCGGTTCGGACCAAACTAAATGGGTTACCGGATATAATAATGATTACAGTAGATTTATTTATCTGAAAAAGGCAAATGACAATGCTATTTTTGTGGCATCCTTCTATTCCACTGACCTTGAAAATGTGCTTATTCCTGAAAAACAGGCGGATAATGTGCGTGTTCTGCTTTCTGATGCAGGCAACAATGTCATTTATTCTGGAAATGACAGTGAACTTGGCGAAAAACTTCCTGATGAGCTTTTAGATGATATTAGTGAGAATAATGATTGTGTTGTGGTTTCCAAGAATTACATTACAGGAATTTCGTCTTGCGGAAGCGATTGGAAAATCAATACTGTTCTAAGCCTTGAAAAGCAGTATGAAAATGTGAAAAAAACTACCGCAACGGCGTTGGTGCTTACCATATTCGGAACTATTTTATTCCACTTGATTGGTTTTCTTATTTCTTCGGAAAAGAATCCTGAAATCAGCTATAAATCTTCTCAGAATCGTTCGGGCGAAACTGATGAGCTGACGGGGCTGTTAAATCCTGAGGCGACTGAAAATAAAATTGCAGACAAAATTGAAACCTGCATAACCGGTTCGACAATAATGCTTGCGTTGGTTTCAATTTCAAATTACAATTTGATTCTTGAAAATTATGATGAAAAAATTGCCGAAGAGGCTGTTCTCAAAGTGAAAAATGTTTTGACGGATATTTATGGTGAAAATGATATTATAGGAAGAATTGGTAAAAACGAGTTTGCTATTTTTGCCGATTTTACCGAATTTGACCTTTTCAAGGCTCATGGCAGATTAAAAGAAAACCTTAATATTCTTGAAAAAAATCTTGCGGAATGTGAACTTGATAACAATAGAGGAATGATAAAAACTGCTGTTGGTGCAGTAATTTATCCTGATACAAGCAGCGATTATGACGAACTTTATGAACAGGCGATTGAGGCTTTGGCGCAGGCTCTTGAAACAAACAATGGCAAGCCTGTGCTTTTGAAGAGCGAGCAGCAGGAAAAAAGGCGGGTGTAGCTTTGTGAAACGATTGTTAAGTGGAGTAGTTGCATTTTCTGTATTACTTTCTCTTGTGTCATGCACTAACGAGCCCAAGATTATTAATCAGGATACAGTTTCAACTTTGCGTTTTTCATGGTGGGGCAAGGACGACAGGAATAAATATATTCTTGACGGAATTGACATTTTTGAAAATCAGAATACGAATATTTCTATTAATCCCGAATACAGTGATTTTGATGGATTAAAAACCCGTATAGACGTAGAGATTTATTCAAATACCCAAGCCGATGTTATGCAGTTGAATTATAACTGGCTTGACGAATATGCCCAGCAGGACAACGCCTTATATAATATTTATGAATTGAGCGAGTATGTTGATATAAGCAAATTTTCTGAAGAAGTACTTTCCTATGGAACAAAGGACGGAAAGCTTTACGGAATTCCTGTTTCGCTTGATGCTGTGACATTTTATTATAATAAAACGCTTTATGATTCTTACGGACTTGAATTGCCTGAAACATGGGAAGATTTATTCAGGGCGGCTGATGTAATGAAGTCTGACGAGGTGTATCCGCTGTCGCTTAACGAGCTTTCATGCTGGATTTGCTGTGCTGCTTATGCCGAGCAGGTTACAGGAATAGCTATGTATGATGAAAACGGCAAGTTTCAGTATACATCGGAAGAATTGAAACTTATGTTGGATTTTTATGTCAGCCTTGTGAAGCAAAAGGTTATAAAACCTGTTTCTGAATTCAGCCGCCGTGATTTTCAGAACTGCATTACCGGTGGAATAGCAGTGTGGATTTCAGAGGGAAGTTACTATTATTCTTCTATTTCAAATGAAGGGTATAATATAAAGGTTGGAGATTATCCCATTATGGAAAGCTCAAAGGCTTTTGGCTGGTATTACAAACCATCGGCTTTTTATTCCATAAAAAAAACTACTGAATATCCTGAGGCGGCTGCATCTTTGTTGAATTATCTGATAAACAGTGAAGAAATGGCTTTAAATCAAGGTACAAGCATTGGCGTACCCCTTAGCGCTGCCGCTGTGGAAACGCTTGAAGCAAGAGATATGCTGAAAGGACTATCGGTAGACGCAAACGAGAAAATTGAAGAGCATTCACAAAATTCTCAGATAAATACCATAAAACTAATGAATCCTAATCTTGAAAATCAAGAGATTGCTCGATTGTTCAGTACCGCCAGCGACAGTCTTTATCATCAGAAAATAAACTCGCAAATGGCATCTGTCAATCTTTATAATGAGATAATTGAATATTTATCAGGCAAGTAGCGATTAATCAAGGGGCTGTTGCACAGTCATAAAGTCTTAACAAAATCGGGCGACCACAGGTCGCTCCTGCATATGAAAAAACGTAAATATGCATATAACGTAGGGGCGGTCTTTGACCGCCCGTTTGATTTTATGAAGTTATTGTTAACCTGCAACAGCCCATTTTTATTTTGTGGTTGTGTGATATAATATTGGCAGCTATTATATATAAGTAGACGATTTTCCTTAAAATACTATATTGTAAGTGGAATTTGGAATATTTTTATATTTGGACGTTGAATATGTGTTACTCTTTGTGCAAATTATATAATCAGCAGGCAAAAAATATAATCTTATTTGTAATATTATATAATTCGTAATTAAAATTATATAATGCTATTGACAAATTATATAATTGTGGTATAATGTTATAAAGAACAAAAGAAAGGACTGAGATACATGGGCAAGAGCGTTTACAGCTTAGTGCTTGCCGACGAGGTTGTGGAGGCTGTGGACAGGCTTGCGTATCAGATGAACACAAGCCGTTCCAATCTCATAAATCAAATTCTTGCAGAGCGTGTTCAATGCGTTACCCCCGAAATGAGAATGAGGGATATTTTTTCAACAATAGAACAGCTTATGGATACAAGATTTCAGTTTATGGCTCAGCCGTCGGACGCAATGATTTCTATAAAAAGTCCGCTCAGATATAAATATAAGCCTACTATTAGGTACAGTGTGGAGCTTTCAAAGGATTTCAATGGAAAGGTTGGCAGATTAAAGGTTCAGTTCAGAACTCAGAGTTCGGCGCTTATTAATGCAATCAGCGGATTTTTTAAGCTGTGGCAGGCTTTGGAAAACAATTATCTTGCTAAGCTTTTCACAAACGGCGTGCCGAGTATTGAGGAAGAAGGACGTTTCACCAGAGATTTTTATTCCCCTTCGACCTCGCTGACGGATGAAGAAATAGGCAATTCAATCGGAGAATATATAAAGCTTATGGACGAGTGTATTCAGATATATTTTGATAATATATCCGATCCAAATTCACAAGCTAACAAAATTTCAGAAAAATATAAAAACTATCTTGAAAAAGGAGTAACCGTACTTTAAAACAACGGAAGAACAAAAGAAATTTGACGAGGAGGAATTATTATGAATGTACAGAAATTTACACAGAAATCTCTTGAAGCTTTGCAGGAAGCACAGTCGATTGCATCGAGAAATTCAAATCAGGCAGTAGACCAACAGCACCTTTTGTCGGCTTTGCTTTCTCAGCAGGACGGTTTGATTCCACAGCTTTTTGCAAAAATGGAAATAATGCCTGAAAATCTTTTGCAGGCGATAAACAGCGAAATTAATAAAATCCCAAAAGTAACTGTGGGCGGACGTGAACAAGGCTCGGTATATATTTCAAGTGAGCTTGACAAAGCCTTTGCGGAGGCGGAATCTCAGGCTAAACGCATGGGCGACGAATTTGTTTCGGTTGAGCATCTTGTTCTGGGAGTAATGGAGAGTCCTAATTCCTCCGTAAAAGAGATTTTCAAAACCTTTGGAATAAAGAAAAATAACTTTCTAAAAGTGTTGCAGGAAGTCAGAGGAAGTGCAAGAGTTACAAACCAAAATCCTGAGGAAACCTATGATGTGCTGAAAAAATACGGTCAGGATCTGGTAGAGCTTGCAAGACAGAATAAGCTTGACCCTGTTATCGGACGTGACAGCGAAATCAGAAACGTTATCAGGATTCTTTCAAGAAAAACCAAAAATAATCCTTGTCTTATAGGTGAACCGGGCGTAGGTAAAACCGCTATTGCCGAAGGTCTTGCACAGAGAATTGTTAGCGGCGATGTTCCGGACAGCCTGAAAGACAGACAGGTTTTCTCTCTTGATATGGGCTCTCTTATTGCGGGCGCAAAGTACAGAGGTGAATTTGAGGAGCGTTTCAAAGCCGTTGTTGAAGAAATCAAAAAATCAGAGGGCAGGATTATTCTGTTTATCGATGAACTTCATACTATTGTAGGCGCAGGCAAATCCGACGGAGCAATGGATGCAGGAAACCTCTTAAAGCCAATGCTGGCAAGGGGCGAACTCCATTGTATCGGAGCAACTACTCTCAATGAATACCGTCAGTATATCGAAAAAGATGCCGCTCTTGAAAGACGTTTTCAGCCGGTAATGGTTTCCGAGCCGACTGTTGAAGACAGTATTTCAATTTTAAGAGGTCTGAAAGAGCGTTACGAGGTATTTCACGGCGTAAAGATTCAAGACCAGGCTCTAATCGCAGCAGCAGTTTTGTCAAACCGTTATATCAGTGACAGATTTTTGCCCGATAAGGCAATCGACCTTGTGGACGAGGCTTGTGCGATGATTAGAACGGAAATGGATTCAATGCCGACGGAGCTTGATGAAATCAGACGTAAAATTTTACAGCATGAAATTGAAGAAACTGTTCTGAAAAAGGAAACTGATAAGCTTGCTGCCCAGCATCTTCACGAGGTTCAGAAAGAGCTTGCACAAATGCGTGAGCAGTTCAACGAAATGAAAGCTAAGTGGGAGAACGAAAAATCTGCTATTTCAAAGGTTCAGAAACTTCGTGAGGAAATTGAAAACTGCACTAAGGAAATCGACCGTGCAGAGCGTGAATATGACCTTAACAAACTTGCTGAACTGAAATACGGAAAACTTGCAAATTTGCAGAAAGAGCTTGAAATAGAGGAAGAAAAGGCTGAAAAAACGCAGAATACCAATACTCTTCTGAGAGATAAGGTAACAGAGGAGGAAATTGCAAAGATAATCTGTCGCTGGACGGGAATACCGGTTGCAAAGCTTATGGAGGGTGAAAGAGAAAAAATTCTGCATTTGCCTGAGATTCTCCACAACCGTGTAATTGGTCAGGATGAAGCAGTCGAAAAGGTTTCTGAGGCAATTCTAAGGTCAAGAGCAGGCATTGCAAATCCTAATCAGCCTATCGGTTCGTTCCTGTTCTTAGGTCCTACCGGTGTTGGTAAAACCGAGCTTGCAAAGGCTCTGGCGCAGGCGCTGTTCGACGATGAAAATAATATTGTCCGTATAGATATGTCGGAATATATGGAGAAATTCAGCGTAAGCCGTTTGATCGGAGCGCCTCCGGGATATGTAGGCTACGAGGAGGGCGGTCAGCTCACCGAGGCTGTACGCAGAAAGCCTTATTCTGTTGTTCTTCTCGATGAAATTGAAAAGGCTCATCCTGATGTGTTTAATATTCTGCTTCAAGTTCTTGATGACGGCAGAATCACTGATTCTCAGGGAAGAACGGTAGATTTCAAGAATACTATAATTATTCTTACGTCAAACCTTGGCTCGCCTTATATTCTTGACGGAATTAATGACAGCGGAGAAATTTCCGACGAGGCGAAAAAGCAGGTTGACTCTTTGCTGAAACAGCAGTTCAGACCTGAATTTCTTAACCGTCTTGACGAAATAATCTACTACAAGCCGCTTATGAAAACTGAGATTTACAGAATCTGCGATTTGATGCTCAACAATCTTGAAAAACGACTTTCAGACAAGCGTTTAAGCGTTCGCCTTACTGAAAGGGCTAAGGACGCTGTTATTGAGCAGGGCTACGACCAGAATTTCGGAGCAAGACCGCTGAAAAGATTTATTCAGCGTAAGGTTGAAACTCTTATTGCAAGAAAGATTATTGCAGACGAGGTTGCACCTGATTCAATTATTGAGGTTGACTACGAAAATGGGCAATTTAAAGCTGAATGTATCATAAATGCCGAATAAACGGCAGAAAATACCTTACAAAAACAAGACGAGCGGATAGCATCTGCTCGTCTTGTTTTACTTATTAATCATTAAGGCAACACCGCACAACTACCGCTTAACGGCTTTGTGCGGCATTGCCTTAAATTTCCTGCAAAAGACAAACTGCCGTTGCAGAAATTCCAAGTCCTTCTCCGGTAAATCCAAGCTTTTCTTCCGTTGTGGCTTTTACCGAAATTTGTGAAATATCACAGCCGCAGGCATTGGCAATATTTTTTCGCATATCTTCAATATAAGGTGAAAGCTTTGGTTTTTGCGCACAAATCGTAGAATCAATGTTGCCAATTTTGTATCCGTGCTCACCAATTAACGAACACACATATTTTAACAGCCAGATGCTGTCAGCACCCTTGTATTTCTCGTCGGTATCGGGAAAATGCTTGCCAATATCCCCAAGAGCCAACGCTCCCAGCATTGAATCCATAATTGCATGAACAAGAACATCTGCATCAGAATGTCCAAGCAATCCTTTTTCGTATTCAATTTCGGTTCCGCCTAAAATCAATTTTCTGCCCTCTGTAAGGCGGTGAACGTCATATCCGTGTCCTATACGCATAATTATAACTCCTCATAGTTTCCTAAAAATTGAAAATATGATAATTCCGATTCAAGTTCGTTCATCAGCATTGCCACTTCGGGAGAATTGATTGCTCCAACAAAATCAAGATAGAAAAAAGCGTCAAAATCGGTGTTTGCAATAGGTCTGCTTTCAATCATCAGCAGGTTAAGTCCGGCAACTGAAAATTTAGTAAGTAATCGGTATAATGCCGAGGAAGTGTGGGGAAGTGCAAGACAAACCGAAATAATATTTGCATTTTCCGAACGCAGGATTTTTTTGGATATAAGAATAAATTTAGTATAATTTTCCGTTACATTAGCAATATCTCGGCAAAGAATTTCAAGTCCCTGTTCCTCAGCACATTCTTCGGAACAAATTGCCCCGAAAGGCTCATCGCTTTGAGCAACATAACAAGCCGCAGTTGCGGTGTTTGTGTATTTGTGAGCCTTAAAACTGTGGTCTGAAATGAAATGCGAGCATTGAGACAGTGCCTGCTCATGAGAATAAACGATTTTTATATCTGAAATGCCTATGCCTTTTCTTGCGGCAAGGCAATGAGAAACCTTAACCTTTGTTGTACCGCAGATTTTCAAATCAAATTTTCTAAGAAGTTCATATGTTGCCGAAACAGTACCTGCTGTTGAATTAGCAATAGGCACAATTCCGAATTCAGCCTTGCCCTCCTCAACAGCCTTGAAAACATCTGAAAATTCCTCATAGAAAACAGGGGATAGACCTTCAAAAATCTGTCCTGCGGCAATGTGGGAATAAGAACCGCTTGTTCCCGGAATGGCAACCACACGTTCTCCAGTCAAATCAAGCTTTTCATATGTAATTTCGTTTTTATCTGCAAAAAATTTCTGATATTGCTTGCATTTGGAAATATCCATGAGAGTCTGGAAGAAAACTCTCGCACCGCCTGCAAGTTCTTCGGAAGTCTGAGAAGAAACCCTATCTAGGATTTCTTTTTCTCTTGCACTTTGAAAAACGGGAAGATTATTTTCAATTTTATATTCAGCTACCTGAAAACAAAGGTTCATTCTTTTCTCAAAAAGTTCAAGAAGTTCCTTATCAATTTCATTAATACCAAGTCTGAGTTCTGACAAGTCCATAACAAATCTCCTTAAAAATAATTACCTATTTATTTTATCATATTTTTCAAAAGTTTTCAATAGCAATTTTGTAAATACATAAAATGCTCCGCAAGGAAATACGGAGCATTTCATGATATCTGATTTGGTTTATAAAGCAACTGCGAGAAGACTTAGCGTCTGCCCATTCCGCCTCCGCCCATCATACCTCCTTGACCGTTGGAGGTTGAAATTCCCGAAAGAGTTACACTTTCGGAAACATTGTCAGCGGTGATAGTGTAGGTTGCACCGTCGGCAAGTTCAGCACAACTGAATACTACACTTTGCCACTGCTTTGTTGGAGTGCATTTAAGAAGTTCATTTCCGTCAGCGTCGGTAATAGTAACCTCAGTTCCGCCCTGAACTGAACTTGAAAGATTGTGCAGGAAACTATACTGAGCCGAATCAGTTCCAAATCCCTCGGCCATTCCTGATGAACCGAATGCTGCAAGCGTTCCGCCTGAAATTGTTGCAGTACCGTTGTAGTCAAGAGCGCCGTTTCCGCTGTTGGTCGGGCCGTAAACATAAGTCGTTCCGCCCTCGACATACAAATCACCGTTTGAATCAAGACCGTCACCGTCAGCGGCAATGGTAATTGTTCCGCCAGTGATTTTCAGGAAAACACCCTCCTCAGCGGCAAACATATCCATGCCCTGTCTGCCGGTATTTCCTGTGTCGCTTCCGCCTGCACAGTTAATTCCATCATCAGCCGAAGTAACGTTAATTGTACCTCCGTTGATTGTGGTAGTCATACCTTCAATGCCCTCGTAGCTTTTAGCAATAGTAATTTCGCCGTCGTCAATTACAAGGTCTGAAGCAGCGTGAATGCCGTCGTCACCTGATGAGGCATTAATTGTGCCTCCTGTAATATTAATCGTTCCGTTGCTGTGAATACAATCATCGGCAGAATCAATGTTAATTTCTCCACCGCTGATATTAATAGCCGTTCCTGCTTTTAAAGCCTTTGCAGAGGTTGAAGTACTGTCTTCGGCTGTTTCATTTGCAGTTTGTTCAACTACACCCATGTTAGCGGCATTTTCTGTCATATCGTCTGTTAGCATCTGACGGTCAGGCATATTTCCGTCTTGCCCCATCGGACCGCCATGCTGCATATTGTTCTGCCAGTCCTCGTTAGGCATTCCGTCAGAATTCATTGACGCGTTTGCGCTTCCTCCGCCTGTGGTAAGGTTTAATGTTCCGCTTTCTATCGAGAGAACAGTTTCAGCCTGCAAACCGTCACCGCTGGAATTAAGCGTGAAAGTTCCGCCGGTAATGCTTATATAGCCTTTATCGGTTTCTTCGGCATTAGTTGCCTTAATTCCGTTTGTGCCTGCGGAGATATCAAATGTTCCGCCTAAAATTTTTACGCAGTCCTTACCTACAATTCCAGATGAGGCAGAGGTAATTTTATAATTTCCGTCAGTAATCACAAGACTGTCTTTGCATACGATTGCGTGCTTGTAATTTGAGGTAACATTAAGCGTTCCCGAACCATTGAATGTCAAATCAGCTTTTGAGAAAACTGCTCCGTCAACAGTTGCGTCGCTTTCACCTAATGAATATTCCTTTCCGTCAGTAAGAGTGTTTTCTGTACCGTCTTCAAGAGTAACATAAACCTTTTTAGCTTTTTCAATAAAAATCGGTGCATGGTTTGAGCAGGAAATATTTACGCCGTTGAGAACCAGCTTGATTTCAGACTCTTTGTCAGCTGAAACGACTATTCTTCCATCGCTCAAAGAGCCTGAAAGTATATAAGTTCCTGCTGTTGAAATTGTAATAATTCCGCTGTTAACGGCAGCACCCTCGCCGTCGATTTCAGCGCTTGTTCCGTTAAGGGTAATTTTGCAGGAGTCGGTCTCGCTGTAACCAACGTCCAAATCGTCGGCAGAAATGTCGTTATCTATTGCCACCGACGATGTATCAGATATGCTTAAAGAAGAATTGTCATTCTTTGAGCAAGCTGTTGCAGAACAGCATAGCAATACTGCAAAGCTAAACGCCAGAGCCCCTTTCAAATTGTATCTGTTTATATCTATAACCTCCTTATTAAAGCTGCTCCAAAGAATCCATCATTTTTCTTCCGCAGATAATTTCAAGATTTCCGTTTCTGCAGCGTAATTCGTCAATGAATCTTTTTTCACAGTAAGCGTCTTTCAGCGTAATATAGTATTTCAGCTTGAAAAGACTTCCCATATTTGTGGTCTTAACCTGAACCAGCTCCCACGAAAAAGTATATTTATTCATAATGTCATTAAAAACTTCCGTATAATCAAGGCTTTCAGGAATAACTATTGTAAGCTCTTTTTCTGTATCTTCATTAAGTTTGATAAATTTGAAAAAATCAAGTCCGGAAACAATAACAATAGCACATATGATCAAAGTAAATATAATTGCCAAAAGTATGTGATTTGTTCCTAGTGCAAGACCTATTGCCATTGAAAGGAAAATTCCGCAAATGTCTTTTGCATTTCCCGGTACAGAACGGAAACGAACAAGGCTGAACGCACCCATTGCGGCAACGCCCGTTCCGAGATTTCCGTTAACAAGCATAATAATTATTTCAACTATACAAGGCATAACGCCCAAAGTCATTAAAAATCCCTTTGATTTGTTGCTTTTATATCCGAAAGTAATAGCAATTACCGCTCCAAGCAGTAAAGCCACAACCGTACAAAGGAAAAATCTTCCGGTTGTTATTGTTGCAGCAGTATCATTGTTAAGCACAATCGATCACCTTTCCTTTTAATTTTTGGTTTAATTCAGTTTCATAAGCCGTTCCGTACTTTGACATTGAGGATGGATAGATTTTTAAATCGTCAAGTATTTTGCTCAGCCACAAAGGCATTGCTCCCGGAATTTTAATTTCCATAACTCGAGTACCCGAATCAGTCAATTTCTTCCCCCATATTCCTTTTTCAAGATAAATACTTTCAGTACGATAGGTTATGTTGGTATCAAAAGTAATTCTCAAATTAGAATCCTCAGCTCCCACATAAGCAAGTCGGTCATAACTGAGATACATTGCAGGAATAATCTCTTTATAGAAATCAAGAAAATAGAAAATCTCATTTTCAATCTGAGGATTTTTTCCGACGGGAATACGTTTTTCAAGAAAATCCTTTGCCTGAGCAAGAGTCATGTCAACTCGTCGTTTGTAAACAATTCCCTTGTATTTCTTTTTCAGTTCAAGAAATACATTGTCGTCCATGTCTGGAACGCCGTAGCTTCTCAGTCTCAGCTTTTCCTTATAGCATGGCTTTTCGATGGAATTTCTTATAAGCAGGCTTGTTGGCGTATCATAATAAATATTGCATATAGATGATTTATGGAATCTATCTTTTACCACAAGTTCGTCAAGTCTGCCCATTAATAATAGGTAAGTGTCTTCATCAACAATGTACTTCTTTTCAACACGCTTGAAAATTTCCTGAACATCGCTCATTTATAATTCACTCCTTATAAAGTAATTGAAATATATAGGCTATGTAATTTTAAAGTAAAGCCTTTATTATCTCCGTGCTTATAAGTATAATAGATTAACTTTAATTATAACTTAACCTTATGTGAGAGTAAAATGAAAATATATGTTAACTTTTGTCTGTATAATATTTTAATCAAACATCAAGTATTTAACAAATTAAAGATGACAATTAAAAATAAGGCGGATAGCCATTGCTGACCGTCCGCCAATTTAAAAAATGTAATTTTGTGGTATCTATGCTTAATCAAAAAGTGCAGTTGAAAGATATCTTTCACCAGTGTCAGGAAGTAAAGCCACAATAACTTTGCCTTTGTTTTCAGGACGCTTGGACAGCTCCGATGCAGCATACAAAGCCGCACCCGAAGAGATTCCCACAAGAATACCCTCAGTTTTAGCAAACTTGTTTCCATAGCTGAATGCGTCGGTATTCTCTACCGGAAAAACCTCGTCATAAACGGAAGTATCAAGAACGTCAGGAACAAATCCTGCGCCGATACCCTGAATTTTATGTGCTCCCGACTTGCCCTGAGAAAGAACAGGAGAGCTTGCAGGCTCTACGGCAACAACCTTAACATCAGGATTCTTTGATTTCAGATATTGTCCAACTCCCGTTACAGTACCGCCGGTGCCGACTCCTGCTACGAAAATATCAACTTTTCCGTCGGTATCATCCCAGATTTCAGGACCTGTTGAGGCAATATGCGTGGCAGGGTTAGCGCTGTTCACAAACTGTCCGAGAATAACAGAACCCTCGATTTCTTCTTTAAGCTCATTAGCCTTTGCGATAGCTCCTGTCATGCCCTTTGAACCGTCGGTAAGCACTATTTCAGCACCATAGGCTTTAAGAAGATTTCTTCTTTCAATGCTCATGGTTTCAGGCATGGTGAGAATTACCTTATATCCCTTGGAAATTCCCACAGCTGCAAGACCTATTCCCGTATTTCCCGAAGTTGGTTCGATAATTGTTGCGCCTGCTTTAAGAACGCCTTTCTTTTCAGCGTCCTCAATCATTGCAAGAGCAATTCTGTCCTTAACGCTTCCCGCAGGATTGAAATATTCAAGCTTTGCAAGAATGGTAGCGCCTGAGTCTGTTGCTTTGGCAAATCTGGACGCTTCAAGCAAAGGAGTTTTTCCGATAAGTTCCGATACGCTTTTGTAAATATTCGACATAACAAATCAATCCTTTCAAAATTTAAGCTGACAACCTGTATAATTTCTATATAATGTTGTCTATAATATTTTCTTCTGTAATTATAATAGCACTAATTTCATATAAAGTCAATAGGAATTGTGTGATTTTACCCTTTTTACAAATAACAAATAGTTTTTATCCTGCCTTTTGTCGAATTATACCAATAAATATTTTGATGTGTAATAAAAAATATCACATTCAGTTCATATAAGTTAGATAATAAGCCGAAGTTTTTATATGTGTGTTGTCATTTCATACATAATATTGCCTTTGTTATACATACTATTATAATTATACTTGTGGTTGTGAATAAAATCAAGCAATATTGCATGGTTTTCAAAAAAAATTCTAAGATTTTTGGAAAAAGACTTGCAATGTGAATTAAAATGTAGTATAATAATATAAGAAATTTTTTAGGAGGTAAACTTTTATGTCAGTTAAAGTTGCTATTAATGGTTTTGGACGTATTGGCCGTCTTGCATTCAGACAGATGTTTGGTGCTGAGGGTTATGACGTAGTTGCTATCAACGATCTTACTAAGCCTTCCATGCTTGCTCAGCTTCTTAAGTATGATACAGCTCAGGGCGGTTACTGCGGTAAGATTGGTGAAAATCTTCACACAGTTGAGGCTGATGACGAGGCTGGTACAATTACAGTAGATGGAAAGACTCTTAAAATTTACGCTAAGGCTAATGCTGCTGAGCTTCCTTGGGGCGAAATCGGTGTTGACGTAGTTCTTGAGTGTACTGGTTTCTACTGCTCAAAGGACAAGTCACAGGCTCACATCGACGCTGGTGCTAAGAAGGTTGTTATTTCTGCTCCTGCTGGTAATGACCTTAAAACAATCGTATTCTCTGTAAATGAGAAGACTCTTACTAAGGACGACCAGATTATTTCTGCTGCATCTTGCACAACTAACTGCCTCGCTCCTATGGCTAACGCTCTTAACAAGTACGCTCCAATCCAGAGCGGTATTATGAGCACAATCCACGCTTATACAGGCGACCAGATGATTCTTGACGGTCCTCACAGAAAGGGCGACCTCAGAAGAGCAAGAGCTGGTGCTGCTAATATCGTTCCTAACTCAACAGGTGCTGCTAAGGCTATTGGTCTTGTAATTCCTGAGCTTAACGGCAAGCTCATCGGTTCTGCACAGAGAGTTCCTGTTACAACAGGTTCAACAACAATTCTTACAGCTGTTGTTAAGGGTTCTGATGTTACAGTTGAAGGCATCAATGCTGCAATGAAGGCTGCTTCTTCTGAGTCTTTCGGTTACAACGAGGATCAGATCGTTTCTTCTGACGTAATCGGCATGAAGTACGGTTCACTCTTTGATGCTACACAGACAATGGTTTCTAAGATTGCTGACGACCTCTATGAGGTACAGGTAGTTTCTTGGTATGATAACGAGAATTCTTACACATCTCAGATGGTAAGAACAATCAAGTACTTTGCTGAACTTGCTTAATTATTAAATCATACAAATTAAAGCAGACTGTTTATGCAGTCTGCTTTTTTGTTGCTAGAATTCATAATGAAAGGGCTGATAAGCCCAAAATTAACGGGCGGTCAAAGACCGCCCCTACGATTAAGTTATTAATGCTCCGGAAGAATAATTGCCGCAATGATATATGCAATAACTCCTGTGCCTGTACATCCAAGCAGAACGGCTATAAGCCTTACTAAATTATAGTCAATATCAAAATATTCGCCTATTCCTCCGCAGACTCCGCAGATTATTCTTCCGTTTCTTATTCTGTATAATGTCTTATGCATAGTAATCTTCCTTTCTACTTAAAGCTTAATTTTGCCTCACCGACTCCTGAATCAATGTTAATTTTATACTTTGTTCCGCTTGATTGAGAATGGTTAGAACCTTTGTCAATATCTAATTTAAAATCATCGTCGTTGCTGATTTCGTAGTCATCATAGTAACCGTCAATGTCAAATCTTACTTCGCCTACTCCGCAGTCAGCGTCAATGTCACCCAAAAGTTTTCCGCTGAATTTAAATTCGCCTACACCGCAATCAACCTTAGCTTTTGCAAAAGAACTGTTGATGATATCTGTTTCTCCTACTCCGCAGTCAAAGTCAATTCTTTCGGTAACTGTGAAATTATCGTAGTCACATTCACCGACTCCCTGATTAATATCCGCATTTTTACAGCTTAAACCGCTAATATAAAGCTCTCCCACACCCGAATCTATAATTACATTTTCATATAGTTTTTCAGGTAGAAGAATTGTCAGACCGGAATCTTCATCATAGGTATTTATTAATCCTATGTTTATGAAATTTTTCCAGTAAATTTCATCACAGGTTGACTTGAACTCATTTCCGGATGTTGAAAAGGTGTAATAATTTCCAGGAACGTTTTCAGCTTTTACATAAATTTTCTCGTCAGGTGACGGCTTAATGTAAATTTGACCTACTCCTAGATCCAAATCAAGACGAGTAATCTCCGAACCGTCAAATTCTTTGTCAAAGGATTCTACGTTATATTTTATGCTCATACCGGTAGAATATAGCCAATAGCCTCCGATAACAGTAAGAATTATTCCTACTATAAGCATTGTAAGAAAAATCCATAAACTAATTCTTCTGCGAGGTTTAACTTGTTCTTGAATTTGATTTTCCATTTAAACCACGCTCCTTACTCCAAAAATTCTGCGGAAAACGCTGACAATCCAGTTGAAAAATCTAACCGCAAGCTTACAAATCCATTTGATAAACGGGAAAACAACAAGCCCGTTAATTGCCGTGAGAATGAGTCCTATTCCAAACATAGTAAGTCCCACTGGCGGAACGCTGAAAATAACCGAAATTCCTGCAATGGTAAAGATAACTCCCGTAACTATAAGCGCAAATATAATAGCGATTATTGAAACAATAACTCCGAAAGCTGTACCGCCCACTGCACATACAATCGGCAGCCATATAGGAAAAGTTACAGCAATTATAAGCAATTTTTTCAGCGTGCTGCTGTTATCATTCTGCTGTTCATGATACTCGGCAGTATTTGAAAAATTCTGCTGAGAGTTTTTGTGATTATTGTTCTTTTCGGCTACAAAATACTCGGGATTTCCGTCAACATTTATATTATTGTCAATAAGAATCTGTCTTGCCAAATCTTTTGGACTGCCTAAATTTTGGGCAGTTTCTTCTTCCTTTTCTACACCTGCGTCAAGGAATATTTCTTCATAAAATCTCAGAGCGTCGTCAAGTTCTTCATCAGGCAAACCGCCCTCTGACAGATACTTTCTAAGCTCCATCATATACTCCAATCTTTTCATTTATTCTCCACCTCATTCATCAAAATACTGTCAACTTTACGCTTATGCTCACACCATTCCTGTCGGTAGTTGTCAAGCGCCTCGTTGCCCTTGGCGGTCACATGGTAGTATCGTCTGTTTCTTCCCATGTATTCCTTATCATAGGTTTCGAGATAATCGTTCTTTTGAAGTCGTCTGAGAACGGGATACAAAGTTGACTCGGACACGTCTACGGCACTTCGTATATACTGAGTGATTTCATAGCCGTAGGTGTCTTCTTTCTGCACAACCGCTAACACCATTGAGTCCAGCAGTCCTGCACTTATTGGAAAACCCATATTTTCGCTCCTTTCTAAGGCATATTGCCTTGATGTCATCTTTTTTCTTTTGTTCTGCAATAATATTATAGCCTTGCATATATTATATGCCATATAATATTGTTTGTCAATACAATATTATATTTTTGTATATTTGCACAAATTTCCATACACTTATTTATGCTTATTTTGTACAATAAAAAAATACAGTTTAACCATTGACAATTTATTTTCGGGGTGGTATAATGTTTATATAATATGTAAAGGCTGTGACGGGAACGGAGAATTTGTTCAGTTTCTTGCAGAGAGTGGCGGTTGGTGAAAAGCCACAGAAAATACAGATTTGATATCATCCCAGAGCTGACCTGCCGAAAGTATTTATGATTAAGCGGGTACGGGTTCTTTCCGTTAAAGAAGTATGAGTGGCAATTCGGTTGTGCGTTTTGCAATTAGAGTGGTAACACGGAGATTTTCAGTCTTCGCCTCTGTCGGGGCGGAGGCTTTTTGTTTTTGACAATTATAAGAAAGAGGTTTTAGTTATGCTTACATTGGACAAAATTTTTGATGCGTCAAAGGTGCTGAAAGAAGTTATAAGACCTACCGCTTGTATTCCTGCTCCTATGGTTAATCCTGAGGCTCAGACTTATCTTAAAACTGAAAATTTGCAGGTTACGGGTTCTTTCAAGGTTAGAGGAGCGTATTATAAAATTTCAAAGCTTTCCGATGAGGAAAAGGCTAGTGGAGTAATTGCTTGTTCGGCTGGCAATCATGCTCAGGGCGTTGCTCTGGCGGCTGCTAAGAATGGAATAAAGTCTGTAATCTGTCTGCCTGACGGGGCACCTATTTCAAAGGTTGAGGCTACGAGAAGTTATGGTGCGGAAATTTGTCTTGTGCCGGGAGTTTATGACGACGCTTATGCAAAGGCTATCCAGCTGAAAGAGGAGCATAACTACACCTTTATTCACCCGTTTGACGATGAAAATGTTATTGCAGGTCAGGGAACCATCGGACTGGAAATTCTTAATGAAATTTCCGATACAGATGTAATCGTTGTTCCTGTGGGCGGCGGCGGACTTATTTCGGGCGTTGCTTTTGCAGTTAAACAGCTTAAACCAAGCGTAAGAGTTTATGGTGTTCAGGCTGAGGGTGCTCCTTCAATGGTTAAATCCATCGAAGACGGAAAAATCGAGTGTCTTGACTCTGTACATACTATTGCGGACGGCATTAAGGTTAAAGAACCTGGCGAGAATACTTTTGAATATTGTCGTAAGTATGTTGACGGTATGGTTACTGTTTCTGACGACGAGGTTTCATCGGCTATTCTTCACCTGATTGAAAAGCAGAAGCTTATTTCTGAGGGTGCAGGTGCAGTTTCTGTTGCGGCTGTAATGTTCAATAAAATTCCTGATATTAAGGGCAAAAAGGTTGTTTGTCTTGTTTCGGGCGGAAATATTGATGTAACTATCCTTTCAAGAGTTATCAAGAGAGGTCTTTTGAAGTCTGGCAGAAGCGATACTCTTACTATTCAGCTTGAAGATAAGCCGGGACAGCTTAAAGGTGTTTCTGCAATTATTTCCGATTTGGGAGGAAATGTTGTTTCCATTCACCACGAAAGAGCAAGCGAGGACAGCGATATTACCGAATGTCTGCTGAGAATTGTTCTTGAAACAAGAAATTATGAGCATATTAAGCAAATCCGCTCTGAACTTAAACAGCAGGGCTTTAAAATAGTAAATAAATAAGGTTAAGGAGAGATTTTTATGTCAAAAGTAGTTTACACAAAAAATGCGCCTGACGCTATCGGTCCATATTCACAAGCTATGGTAGTAGGCAATCTTGTTTTTACTTCCGGACAGATTGCAATTAATCCTGCAACCGGAAATGTTGAGGCTACAACTATTGAGGAGCAGACTCATCAGGTATGCAAGAATCTTACAGCAGTTCTTGAAGAGGCAGGTTCCTCAATCGGCAAAGCTGTAAAGACAGTATGTTTCTTGAAGAATATGTCTGATTTTGCGGCATTTAACGGAGTTTACGGCGAGTATTTCACTTCAAAGCCTGCACGTTCATGCGTAGCTGTTAAGGAGCTTCCAAAGGACGTTCTTGTTGAAGTTGAGGTTATTGCAGAGCTTTAATTTTATGATTTTATTGCAAAACGGGCGGTTGATAACGATTCTGCAATTTGCGTAAAAACGTTATTTTTTGTAGGGGCGAACATTGTTCGCCCGTTTTTGTTGCAATATTCTATCAGGAGGAAAAATGTGTTAAACAAGCGTTTTATAAAAAGAAAAATATATGAGAGCTTTAAATCCTGTGTGGTTTTTGCCAAATGGGTTGCAATCGCTCTTATAATGGGAGTAATCGGCGGAGTAGTAGGTTCTGCATTTCACATGGCGGTAAATTTTGCAACCTCTTTCAGAACAGAAAATGATTGGACTTTGTTTCTGATGCCGGTTGGAGGACTTCTGATTGTTTTTTTGTATCGTATTTGTAAGATTGACGAGGATACCGGAACTAATCTTATAATTTCCTCAATCAGAACAAATATAAAAGTACCGTTGGTCATGGCTCCGCTGATTTTTGTTTCAACGGTAATAACGCACCTTGTAGGCGGTTCGGCAGGACGTGAGGGTGCGGCATTGCAGTTGGGAGGAAGTATCGGTTCGGCAATAGGCGAAAAATTTCATCTTGACGAAAAGGATATGAGCCTTGCAATAATGTGCGGAATGAGTTCGGTTTTTGCAGCACTTTTTGGCACGCCTCTGACAGCCGCATTTTTCGCTATGGAGGTCATAAGCGTGGGAGTTATTTATTATGTGGGGCTTATTCCCTGCATTGTTTCAGCTCTTACGGCATTTGAAATTTCTCTTTTATTCAAGCTGGAACCAACCGCTTATAAAATTGCGGAGGAAATACCAAAAGTTACTGTTGTATCTGTTATTCAGACGGGAGTTCTTGCAATGCTTTGCGCAGTAGTTTCAATGGCATTCTGCATTGTGATGAAACGTTCCCATGAGTTGTTTAAAATTCATATAAAAAATACTTATCTGCGTATTCTAGCAGGAAGTGCAATTTTAATGGTGATTACTCTTATTATAGGCGAAAGAACTTACAATGGTGCAGGAGGAGATATTATCAAAGCGGCGATTGAGGACGGTCAGGCGGATTATTCTGCATTCCTGCTGAAAATAATTTTTACCGCTGTGACAATCGGTTCTGGGTTCAAAGGCGGAGAAATCGTTCCTACTTTTTTTATCGGAGCGACTTTCGGCTGTGCATTTGGTTCACTGTTGGGGATTAATCCGTCCTTTGCTGCTGCGGTTGGACTTGTGGCAACTTTCTGCGGAGTTGTAAACTGTCCGATTGCGTCGATTTTCCTTAGCTACGAGCTTTTCGGCGGAGGCGGAATAATTCTGTTCGCAATATCCTGCGGAGTAAGCTATATGCTTTCGGGATATTACGGTTTGTATTCAAGTCAGAAAATTATGTATTCAAAGCTGAAACCTGAATATATTAATGTTAATGCAAAATAGCTTTACATATTTACATTGACAATAAATTCAACCGATGATATAATTATTATCAGCAATTAAGATAAAATTGAGGTTTATATGGATAACAAAAATATACATTTAAGGAAACTTACCTTTGCCGCTTTGCTGTGTGCAGCAGCGGTAGCTTGTTCTCCGCTGTCAATTCCTGTGGGAACGTCAAGGTGTTTTCCTGTTCAGCATCTGGTGAATATTTTAGGCGGAGTTTTTCTCGGCCCGTCATATTCTGTGGGAATGGCTTTTGTGACGAGTTTTGTGAGAAATCTTATGGGAACGGGAACTTTGCTGGCATTTCCCGGTTCAATGTGCGGAGCATTGATTGGCGGAATTTTGTATAAATATTCAAAAAAGCTTTCATTAGCGTATATGGGCGAGCTTTTCGGGACGGCGGTAATAGGCGGATTGCTTGCGTATCCTCTTGCTGTTTTTGCTATGGGCAAGGAGTCGGCTTTGTTTGGTTTTGTGTTGCCCTTCTTTATCTCGTCGGCGGGAGGAACGGTTATTGCAGTATTTCTTGTGACTGCGTTAAAAAAAGCTAAGGTTTTAGATATGTTTCTGTACGGCACAAAATCTCGTAAAAAGGATATGAAAAATGGATAGACTTATAAATGAATGTAAGAATGCTTTTCAAAAGGTTCGTGAAATAGCTCCTTTGGTGCATAATATTACAAATTATGTAACTGCAAATGACGTTGCAAATATTCAGCTTGCTATGGGAGCGTCGCCGATTATGGCAGATGATTGTCTTGAATGTGCCGAAATTACGGCTATTGCAAAGGCTTTGACCATTAATATCGGCACGCTTAATTCACGGACGGTTGAGTCGATGATTATTTCAGGCAAAACTGCAAATTCTATGGGAAAACCTGTGGTTTTAGACCCTGTTGGAGCAGGTGCGTCTGCATTCAGAAATGACACAATACAAAAAATATTTTCCGATATAAAAGTGTCGGTAATAAAGGGGAATATTTCAGAAATATCATTTATTGCAGGGCTTTCTTCAAGCACCAAGGGTGTAGATGTTTCGGCAGAAGATTTGGGTAACGACAAAATTCTTGCAGCAAAGGCTGTTTCAGAAAAATATAACTGTGTTTGTGCAATAACGGGAGAAACTGACATTATTTACTTTGGCGGAAGAATTGCACAAATAAAAAATGGATGCAAAATGCTTTCCAATGTGACGGGAACTGGGTGCATGACCACCGGACTATTGGGCGGATTTTCGGCTGTTTGCAAGCCTTTTACAGCTGTGGTTACTGCGATTTCGGCCATGGGAATTGCAGGAGAGTTAAGCTTTGAAAAGTACGGAACTGTTGGAGCGGGGAGTTTTCATATTGGTTTGATAGACGAAATAAGCCGTATGAATGCTGACATTTTTGAAGAAAGGGCGAAAATCTATGAGCTTTGATAAAAATAAAATTGACTACACTCTCTATCTTTGCACCGACAGAGGTCTGATGTCCTGCGACACTATTGAACAATCTGTGGAGCGTGGTATAATGGGAGGCTGTTCGGTAGTTCAGCTCAGGGAAAAGGACTGTTCGTCCAGAGAGTTTTTGGAGCTTGCTTTGAGAGTAAAGGAAATTACCCGAAAGTATAATGTTCCGCTGATAATAAATGACCGTCTGGACATTGCTTTGCTTGCGGGAGCGGACGGAGTTCATTTGGGGCAAAGCGACCTTCCTTGTAAAGAAGTGAGAAAGCTTGCAGGAGATGATTTTATAATCGGAGTTTCTGCCGCTGCGGTTGACGAGGCAGTCAAGGCTCATGCTGACGGGGCGGATTATCTTGGAGTAGGTGCAATGTATCAGACTGCAACTAAGACCAACACACGACCTGTGACAATAGAAAAGCTGAAAGAGATAATTTCTTCTGTAAACATTCCGATAGTTGCAATCGGTGGGATAAATCTGAAAACTATTCCCGATTTTCAGGGGGTTAATTTAAACGGCTTTGCAGTAGTTTCAGCTGTTGTTTCAAGCCAAGATATTGAATTGGCGGCAAAAAATCTGCGTATGGCTGCTGAAAAGGTTTTGGGATAATTTGTATACTTTTTATAATAAAACGGGCGGATAATATCCACCCGTTTTTGTTTGGTATTATTTCATCAATCCCTCAATCAAGATCTTTACACCAATAAGCACAAGTACTATTCCGCCTACAAATTCAGCTTTGTTTTTGTATTTTGCTCCGAAACGGTTGCCGACGGCTACGCCAATTACGGATAATGTAAGAGTTGTAACGCCGATAAGTAAAATCGAAGGCAAGATTGAAACCTTCATGAATGCAAAGGTTACGCCCACTGCAAGAGCGTCAATGCTTGTGGCTATTGCAAGAAGAAAAAGCTCCTTATAATTCAGCCTTTGGTCTGTGGGATGACATTCGTTGTCTTCATCATCGGGTTTTAGTGCCTCAATAGCCATTTTTCCGCCGATTATTGCAAGAAGAATAAATGCAATCCAGTAGTCAAACTTTTGAATAATCTGTTCGAATTGTTTGCCCAAAGCCCAACCAAGAAATGGCATCAAAGCCTGAAAACCACCAAAAAATCCGCCAATGATAAAGGCTTGCTTGTAATTGATTTTCCGCATATTAAGCCCCTTACAGACGGACACCGCAAAAGCGTCCATTGAAAGACCTACCGCAATCAGAAACAGTTCAACAAATCCCATTTTTTAATTCCTCATTTCTATAAAATTTGCAGACAAAAAAGTCGGATACATTGCTGTATCCGACTTCAAAAACGACGTTCACATACAGCAAAAAACGGCAGATGTCTGCCGACTGTATGTGAGTCTCATTAATTAAGACAAGCCAGACCTGAATGGTCAGTATGTTGACTTGCCGCATTTTCATGCCAACTACTCCCTCACGGAATTTAAATTATATCATATATTTATGCTTGTGTCAATAGGTTAGTTTTGACTATTTTGTGCGGTGTTGCCTTAAAATAATATTTTCTTCACAAAACCATTATTAAGGTTCCTGCTGTTATTAATATTGCTCCAATAGCTGATTTTACGGTAATTTGTTCATGCAAAAACACAAATGCAAGAATAAGTGTAATAACAACGCTCAGTTTATCGATCGGAACAACCTTTGACGCTTCTCCCAGCTGTAAAGCTTTATAGTAGCATAACCATGACGCTCCTGTGGCAAGCCCTGAAAGTATCAGAAAAATCCAGCTCTTTCTGCTTATTTCTGTGATTCCGTTTTGAGCATGAGTAATAAAGACCATTCCCCATGCCATTGCTACTACCACGATCGTTCTTATTGCCGTAGCTAAGTTAGAATTAACTCCGTCAATACCGATTTTTGCTAATATCGAAGTAAGCGATGCAAATATTGCAGACAAAAGAGCAAGGACGAACCACATATTATATCACTTCCATAAATTTATGTAAAAACTAATCCGATTAAATCTACCGCAAGCACAGCCAGACAAGCGAAAATTGCCACAGTCAGCAGGCTCTTTTCTTTGAATGCAAGAATGCAGGCAACTATCAGACCTGCAACTGCCGAAATAATACTGCCTGTGGAAAAAATTACAGCAGGAAAGGTCATTGCACTCAGAACTGCATATGGCACATAGTACAAAAAGCTTTTTGCAAATTTGTTTTTAATCTCGCCTTTAAAAATTACAAAGGGCAAGGCTCTGATGAGATATGTAACCCCCGCCATAATAAACAGATAAATAAAAAAATCATGTATTGAAATCATTGCTCTGTCTCCTCCTTTATGGGGAAAAGTACAGCGCCGATTACTGAGGCAATTATTGTCGAAATAATTATTGCAAATCCGCTGGAAATTTTGTTAAGTACAGGTGTCCATTTAAGAATACAGCTTACTGCTCCTGCGATTACGATAACTTTAAGTATCGCTGAATTTTTCTTTGCAGGAGGAATTATTATTGCAATAAACATTCCATAAATGGCTATGCTTAAAGCGTTGCGGATAATTTCCGGCAGAATTTCTCCTGCGAATGCTCCGAGAAATGTTCCAAAAGACCATCCTGCCATAGGAAGCAGAATTAATCCGTAGAGATACATTCTGCTTACTTTTTTGAAATGTCCCATTGCAACAGCGAAAATTTCGTCTGTAATTCCGAAACCTGCAATCCAGCGGTGTATTCCCGAAACAGATTTATCCGTTTTCTGTGAAAGTGAAACTGACATAAGCGAATAACGCAGATTGATAATAAACTGAGTGCAAGCCATTTCAAACCAAAATCCTGCTCCTGAACAGATTATTCCCAGTCCTGCAAACTGACCTGCCGAAGTCAGATTGGTAAGAGAGATCAGCAAAGCCTCCCACCATTTCAATCCCGATGAAACAGCCTGCAAACCGAACGTAAAGGATACGGAAATATACCCCAACGCAATAGGTATTCCGTCATGAATACCCCTTTTAAAATCACTCATTTTTCAGCACCCACTTAATAAAACATGATATAATTATAATATACATAGTGGGTTTTGTCAAATTGCAAGCATTGAAATTGGAGAAACTATAAAATTAAGGAGCGACAACATATTTTTACTATTATAGCAAAAAAACCTGTCGGAAAATCCGGCAGGTTTTTGTATAGAGAAATTGTTATCAGATTAACTTTCAATAGCCTTTTTAGGGTCATAAGTTCTTCCATAATATGAGCAGAGATATATTTCTTTGATTTCTGCAAGGAGTGGGTATCTTGGGTTAGCTCCTGTACATTGGTCGTTGAATGCGCTTTCAACCATTTCGTCAAGAGTAGCCATGAAGTCTTCCTCTGAAATGCCGTAGTCTGCAATAGTAGCTTTGATGCCGATTGTAGTTTTCAGCTCTTCAAGCGCTTTAATAAGATTCTCAAAGGATTCGTTATCGTCCTTGCCGCCAAAACCGCAGAATCTTGCTGCCTCAGCGTATCTTTCAAGAGTATGAGGATACTCATACTGAGCGAAAGTACCCATTTTTCTTGGAGTTGGGTCAGCATTATATCTTAATACATTTGTAAGAATAAGAGCGTTTGCAACTCCGTGTGGCAGGTGGTGATATGCTCCTAGCTTGTGAGCCATTGAGTGGTTTATTCCGAGAAATGCGTTAGCGAATGCCATACCTGCCATTGTAGCGGCGTGAGCCATGTTTTCCCTTGCCTTAGGATTATTTGCGCCCTCGTTGTAGCAGGCAGGGAGGTTTTCAAATACCATTTTAATAGCTTTAAGAGCAAGACCATCTGTAATATCCGTTGCCATGATTGATGCGTAGGCCTCCAAAGCGTGAGTCATAACGTCAATACCTGATGCAGAGGTAAGACCCTTAGGAGCGTTCATCATAAGGTCTGCGTCAATGATTGCCATTTTAGGCAGAAGTTCATAATCTGCAAGAGGATATTTGGTGCCTGTGTTCTGGTCGGTAATGATTGCAAAAGGTGTAACCTCAGAACCTGTACCCGCAGAAGTAGGAACGGCTACAAAGTAAGCCTTTTCGCCCATTTTCGGGAATTCATAAATTCTCTTGCGAATATCCATGAAGTCCATAGCCATATCTTCAAATACAACGTCCGGGTGTTCGTACATTACCCACATAATCTTTGCTGCGTCCATTGCAGAACCGCCGCCCAAAGCGATAATTACGTCAGGCTCGAAAGAAGTCATTGACTTTGCTCCTGCCTCAGCATTAGCAAGAGTTGGGTCAGGCTGAACGTCTGCAAAAACCTGATATCTGATACCCATGTCGTCAAGCTTATCGGTAATGCACTTGGTGTAGCCGTTCTGATAGAGGAATGTATCCGTTACAATAAATGCCTTTTTCTTGTGCATAACAGATTTAAGCTCATCAAGAGCAATAGGCAGACAGCCCTTTTTGAAATAAACCTTTTCAGGCGCTCTGAACCAAAGCATATTTTCTCTCCTTTCAGCTACGGCTTTAATGTTAATAAGGTGCTTGATTCCAACGTTTTCAGATATTGAGTTGCCTCCCCATGAACCACAGCCCAGTGTAAGAGATGGTTCAAGGTTAAAGTTATAAAGGTCTCCGATACCGCCGTGTGAGGACGGTGTATTAATAAGAATACGGCAGGTTTTCATTCTCAGCTGGAATTTTTCAAGCTTTTCCTTTTCGGTTACAGAGTTGATATAGAGGGAAGAAGTATGACCAAATCCGCCGTCCTTAACAAGTCTGTCTGCCTTTTCAATAGCATCGTCAAAGCTTTCTGCTTTATACATTGCAAGTACAGGGGAAAGCTTTTCGTGAGCAAATTCTTCGGAAAGTTCAACGGAAGTAACCTCTCCGATAAGAATTTTTGTATCAACCGGTACCTCAACGCCTGCAAGAGAAGCGATTTTATATGCCGATTGACCTACGATTTTCGCATTAAGAGCGCCGTTAATGATAATGGTCTTTCTTACCTTTTCTGTTTCTTCATCAGATAGGAAATAACAGCCTCTTACCTTAAATTCTTCCTTAACGTCCTCATAAATTGACTTGTCAACGATAACCGACTGTTCTGACGCACAAATCATACCGTTGTCAAATGTCTTTGAGTGGATAATTGAGTTTACTGCAAGACGAATATCTGCCGAAGAATCAATAATCGCAGGCGTATTTCCCGCACCTACTCCAAGAGCAGGCTTACCGCTTGAATAAGCCGCCTTAACCATTCCGGGACCGCCTGTTGCAAGAATACAGTCAACCTCTGACATAAGGAGCTGAGTAAGTTCAAGGGAAGGCACATCGATCCAACCGATAATTCCCTTTGGAGCACCTGCCTTAACAGCTGCTTCAAGAACGACTTTTGCCGCTTCAATAGTACAATTTTTTGCACGAGGGTGCGGACTGATGATAATACCGTTTCTTGTTTTCAGACAAATCAAAGTCTTGAAAATTGCAGTAGAAGTAGGGTTTGTTGTAGGAATAACTGCTCCGATTACGCCGATAGGTTCTGCAACTTTTGTCATGCCGTAAGCGTCGTTTTTCTCGATTATTCCGCAGGTTTTTGCGTTCTTATAAGCATTGTAAATATATTCTGAGGCAAAGTGATTTTTGATAACTTTATCTTCGACAATACCCATGCCTGTTTCTTCAACAGCCATTTTGGCAAGGGGGATTCGCTGTTTGTTAGCAGCCATTGCAGCAGCTTTAAAAATTTTGTCAACCTGTTCCTGAGTGTATGTCGCAAAAATTTCCTGAGCCTCTCTTACTTCCGCAAGCTTTGCGTTAAAAGCCTCTATGCTGTCAACAAGACCTGTGGCATTTGTTTCATTCTTTGCCATAAATAAACCTCCAATAAAATAGATTTTGGTTTAAGGCAATACCGTACAACTATTGTGTGCGGATAACACAGAAAATTTTTCGTCAGATTGTATAGAAACGACGCAGGAATACTTGTGTATTTCAAGGAGTTTCTGTGCAAGATGACGGAAAATTGGCAAGTTAGACGTGCACAAAGCCGTTAGGCGGTAGTTGTGCGGTGTTGCCTTAATAATAATTCAACTGTTCGATGAAGATAATATTCAAATTACACTTTCTTAGTGTAATTATATTATAGCACTTTGTTATTTTTTTGTCAATCTTATTATCTCACATCTTTTAAATTATTTTAGCCTGACTTATTATCTATTATCCACAAAAAAAGAATTTAGTTTTATGGAATTATAACGATTAGCGTTGGTAAAGTTGCATAATATTATTTTGAATATATAATATATAAATTCTAAATAAAATAATAACAGCAGTAAAAATAACGAAAAATACTAGACAAATGAAGAATGATGTAGTATAATATATACATCAAAAGAAATAGCTTTATAAATGTTATTTTAAACAAAAAGTTTGTTGAAAACTTAGAAATTTTGCATAAAGGAGAGGTTGTTATGAGTGTTGAGCTGATTAATTTTGTTGCGTCAGGCGAAATTTATGACGTTTATGAATATGACGGTCTTGCAGTAAGAGTTTATAAAAAAGCAGAGTATAAAGAAAAATGCTTGTATGCGGCTCTGACTCATGCAAGGGTTGAAACTGCGCTGGCAGGAAATGAAAAAATAAAAATGCCAATCCTTCACGAAGTTTCCGTGGTTGACGGGAAGTGGGCTATTTCAATGGATTATGTTAAGGGAAAGACTTTACAGCAGCTGATTGACGAAAATCCCGATAAGGTTGATACATATTTAAATCAGCTTGTTGATATTCAATGTGAAATTCATTCCCTGCATATGCCTTTGCTTTCCAAGCTGAAAGATAAAATGGCTCGCCAGATTAAGGGTCTTGAAGTGATTGATGAAATCAAAAAGTATGAGCTTTTGACGAGGCTTGATTCTATGCCTAAGCATACCAAGCTTTGTCATGGAAATTTAGAGCCTAGAAATATTATTATCAATGACGAGGGAACTTATGTAATCAACTGGGGTTCTGCCAGACAAGGAAATGCTTCGGCTGATGTTGCAAGAACCTATATGTTATTATGTCTGAAAAATCCTGAACTTGCCGAGCCTTATATGGATAAATACTGCGTTAAGAGCGGAACTTCAAAGAAGTATGTTCAGGCTTGGCTGCCGATTGTTGCAGCATCTCAGTTAGAAAAGGAAATTCCTGCGCAAAAGGATTTGCTTATGAGATGGATTGACGTGGTTGATTACAGCTAGTAAAATGTTGTTACAGATTTGTAATATCAGGTTGTGCAAATAAACTAAAATAGACGTTCCCGATTGCATTGATTTGTTGCAATCGGGAGTTTTTATTACAAATTTTACTTTTTTACTTTACTTTGCAAAGAAATAGTGATATAATGTAAAATCGTAAAGGAGAGTTTATTAATAGGAAATAGGGGAAGTAGTTTATTTGTACAACGGAGGTAGTAAAATGAAGAAACTGATTATTGTTGCTGCATTGATTATCTCATCGGCTGTTTTTACCGGCTGCGGCAATCAAAATTCAGATAATAATGGAAATAACGCTAATCTGGCAAATACTGATATTAATACGGTTTCGGAAGTTGATGATGAGGAGGAAGAAAGCTCTCTTCCTGATAAGACTTCATTTGAAAAAATTCCTGACGAGGCTGTTGAGTCTTTTGATTTTATGGTTGAGTCTACTAAGAAGATTTATATTCAGGAGACTTCAAAAAGACTTTACGGCTATGTAGGCTCTGACATAGTTAACGGAATAGAGTGCTATATTTTTGAGCTTTACGATGTTGAGGAAAAAGTAAATGAAAAGGTTGCATCTGTTGCGGTAACAAAGAATGCTGAGAAGATTTATGTATTTGATGAAATAACCCAAAAGTATACAGAGCTTAAAATTCCTGAGGATTCGTCTTCGCTGACTGAAAGTCAGTGGTGTGACGAGGTAACTGCATCATTTGCGGAATATCTTAGTGATGAAGATTCTGAAAAAAGTGTTTCGGATACAGATGAAAAAGTTGATAATTAATGCTTGAATGGCTTTTTAGCTATTAAGATAGAATTATGAATAGGTAGAATTAAACGCTTCCGTTTTGTCATTATGGCAAGACGGAAGCGTTTTTTATGATTACAGCAACAGTGTATATTATTGAGTTAGATTAATCCTTCATGCTTTTTTATAGCCTCAAAGGATTCTGCACTTATAACGTGTTCAATTTTGCAGGCGTCTTCGACGGCGGTTTGTTCGCTTACGCCAATGCTTATAAGCCATTTCGATAAGGTATTGTGACGTTCATACATACGCTCGGCAATTTCTCGTCCTTTTTCTGTGAGGGTGATATATCCATTTTTATCAACCTCGATATAACCGTTCAACCTAAGATTTTTCATAGCGACACTAACGCTTGGTTTTGAAAAATCAAGTTCGTTTACAATATCAATGCTGCGAACTTCGCCCTTGCGTTCGTGAAGCATAAGTATAGTTTCCAGATAATTTTCAGCAGATTCTCTGATTTCCATAAAATCACCCCATTTTAAAATTACCATTATTATAGCATATTATTTTCATATTTTCAAGCTTTATATGCTTTTTGTGAGAGTCGAATAATGCCTTAGAACCTGTCCACATAGGCATATACGCACGTCTTTTCGGCAAATTTTGCCGCAGACTGCGTTAAAAATGCTTGCCGGGCGCCAGCCCGCCTGCGCATTTTTGCCTTGTCTGCAACAAAATTATGCTCGAAAATCCGCACGCAAATCCTATGTGGACAGATTCTTAAAATTTCTGAAAAAACGTTCTTGACAAAAATCAAAAAAAATTGTATAATAAATTTTGTATTATCTCTATTTTTATTTCAGGAGGAATTATATGCTTGAAACCCTGTGGGACATTTTTCTGGACGCTTTTATTGACAGTTTGAAAACGCTTCCGTTTCTTTTCGGCGTTTATCTTTTAATTGAGTATATTGAGCATCGTTCGGCGGATAAGCTTGGTAAATCACTGCAAAAAATGGGTCCCTTCGGAGCAGTCGGCGGAGGTTTACTCGGTGCAATTCCCCAGTGCGGTTTTTCCGTTGTAGCCTCAAATCTTTACTCGGGACGGCTTATTACAATGGGAACGCTCATTTCCGTATTTCTTTCAACCAGTGATGAGGCTATTCCGATAATAATTTCACAGCCTAAATTTGCAGGAACTCTATGGAAATTGGTGCTTATTAAAGTGCTGATAGCAGTTGTTGCAGGTATACTTGTTGATTTTCTTCTGAAAATTGCAGGAAAGAAACAGCTTGACCAGCCATTTAAGGATATATGCAAGGAATGTGACTGCGAGCATCATGGAATTTTTCATTCGGCTTTGCATCACACTCTTGGGATTATAATTTTTATTTTTATAGTAAATCTTATTCTCGGCGGTATTATGGAATTTGCAGGCAAGGAAACGGTTTCTAAATTACTTATGACAGATAGCTTTTTCCAGCCATTTATTGCGGCGATAATCGGATTTATTCCGAACTGTGCGGCGTCTGTTATTCTTACTCAGCTTTTTATAGAGGGCGTAATTTCCTTTGGTTCGCTGATTGCAGGTCTTTGCACCGGTGCAGGAGTAGGACTTGTTGTTTTATTTAAGACTAACAAGCATTACAAAGAAAATTTCATGATAATGGGAATTTTATATGTAGTAGCAGTGGCTGCTGGCTGTATTGTTCAAGCGATTATGTAATGGAAAAAATTATATACGACGAAAATCCTCCTGAAAGAAAATTCTTTCAGGAGGATTTTTCTATTTAAAACTATTTTTATCATTGTCAAACGGACAGCCGTTACAGCATGAGCAGTTTCCGCCGCAGCCTTTTTTGTCTCGATTTTTTATTCTTCTGTAAATCAGGAACCCGCAGTATCCAAAAATCAGAACAATAAGAATGATTTCAAATAAATTCATTATGTTCTCCAATCAGCCAATGATCAGCGAGGCTATTTGATACACCGCAAAAGTCACGCACCATGCGGTTAAAAGCTGAAATACAGCTGTTTTAATCATACTTCTCGTACTGCCTGTTTCTTTTTTGACAGTTGCAAGAGTTGCCGCACATGGAATATAAAGTAGGCAGAAAAGCATCATGCAGAATGCATTAAGAGGGCCGAATCCCACTTCTGAAAGCTGTGATGTAAGAGCCAGCTTATCGGAAGCGCTTGAAGTTCCTTTTATACCAAACAGCACAATAAAGCTTGAAACAACTACTTCTTTTGCTGAAATGCCTGCAATAAGTGCAACCGTAACCTGCCAGAAACCAAGTCCGACAGGAGCCATAACAGGAATCAGGAACGAACCGATTTTTGCTCCGAAACTTACCGACATATCACTTGAATATCCGTTCATTCCGAAATTCAGCAAGAACCATATAATAATTGACGCAAAGAAAATTGTTGTTCCTGCTTTGGTCAGGTAATCCTTGACTTTCTCCCATACATAAATGCTTACGGTTCTTGCGCTTGGTAATTTGTATTCGGGAAGTTCAATCAAAAGCATATCGTCCTTATTCTCCTTGTCGGTCTTGTGGAGAACAAAAGCTACAAGAATTGCAACGACAATTCCGATTAAATACATTGAATATGCCACAAGCATAGAGTGTTTTTCAAAGAACAATTCCGAGAAAAGTATGTATATGGGCAGTCTTGCACTGCATGACATAAATGGTGTAATGAGCATTACTCTGTACCTGTCCTTAGGATTTTCCAGAACTCTTGACGCCATAATAGCAGGAACTGTACAGCCGAATCCAAGCACCATTGGTATAAACGCTCGTCCTGAAAGACCAAGCTTGCCCATAAGTTCGTTCATGACATATGCAACTCTTGACATATATCCGCTGTCCTCCAAAAAGGCAAGTGCAAGGAACAGTATGAAAATATTAGGCAGGAAGGAAAGTATTCCGCCGACTCCCGCAATAATTCCGTCGATTATAAGCGATTTCAGCCAACTGCTTGCATCAAGGGCAGTAAGCCCTGAGGCGGCTTTATCGGACAGCCATTCGACAAGCTGTTCAAGGTATCCTTTGAGCCAGTCGCCTATTGTAAATGTAAGGAAAAATACCAACGCCATAATCATCAGAAAAGCAGGAATCGCAAGTACATTATTAAGCAGAACTTTATCAATTTTTTCAGTAAGAGCCGCTTTCTGTGTTTTATTTACAAGCGTTTCCGCAATAATTTCTTCAATGAAATCATATTTTTCATTTATAATGTCGCTTTCATAACTGCGGTCTAAAACATCGGGCAAATCCACAGGATATTTTTCTGTAATCTCACTGTCACGCTCCAAAAGCTTTATTGCGTGCCAGCGGTAATTTTTCATATCGGGATATAATTCTTGCAGTTTTTGGGTGATAATATCAATTTTATTCTCGATTTTGTCGCTGTAAACCAAAGCATAACGCTCATGCTTTTCACTTTCAGTCATTGTAGGATGATGGTGAATTAGTCTGTCAGTTTTATTCTTGTCCTTATGATGAGCGATTGCATGAAGAAGAATATTAAGTCCTGTTCTCTTTTGTCCTGAAACAGGTATAACAGGTATTCCCAGCATTTCAGGCAGTCGGTGCAGGTCAAGCTCCATGCCTCTTTTTTCAACCACGTCCATCATATTAAGAGCCATAACTACCGGTTTTTCAAGCTCCAACAGCTGTAATGTCAGATACAGATTTCGTTCAAGAGAGGAGGCATCGGCCACGTCAACCACAACATCGACCTCATCACTTAAAATATATTGTCGTGAAACCTGTTCCTCCATGGTGTAAGAAGTCAGACTGTATGTACCCGGAAGGTCTACCAGCTTGAAAGCGTGACTATGATATTTCATTGCGCCTTCAACCTTTTCAACTGTAACTCCCGGCCAGTTGGCAACTTTGAGATTCGCTCCTGTAAAAGCATTGAAAAGCGTGGTTTTTCCGCAGTTTGGATTTCCGATAAATCCAACCGTCATTTCATTATTCTCAGCCATCAGTGCACCTCCCCCACAGTAATTTTTTCGGTAATACCTCTGCCTAATGCAAATCTAGTGCCCCTCAGCAGGATTACCTCAGTTCCATTTCGTTTTCTATGCATTATCGTAATAATTGTTCCAATGGTGAGCCCGAGAGCCTCCATTCTTTTTTGTAACTGCTGGGGAAGCTTGGTATCAGCTACAACATATTTTTGTCCTACTTTTCCGTCATTTAATGTCATATCTTTTCCTCGATTCTTAAAGATAAGTTAGCCTCATCTAACAAATTAGTATAACACATTATTGTTAATATATTTTATATGATTTTGGAATATGTTATTAAGGCAACACCGCACAACTACCGCCTAACGGCTTTGTGTACGTCTAACTTGCC
>JBJERA010000166.1:0-1869 GCA_051882035.1 Hominimerdicola sp. | reverse complement strand
TATCCGAGAGCGTTGTCAAATAAAGGCGAGGTAATTATAAGAGGAAATCGATGCAAAATTACAGGACGTGTGTGCATGGACCAATTCATGTGCGACGTAAGTCAATTAGATGAAGTATGTGCAGGCGACGAGGTAATTCTTATGGGCGGAGAGGGTGAAAACCGCATTACCGCTGACGATATTGCGTCATTGACGGGGACAATCGGCTATGAAATCACCTGCGATATTTCTCCGAGAGTACCAAGGATTGTAAAATAAATATATTGAATGAAAAGACAAATTTTCAATACCAAGGGGCAGACGATGTTCGCCCCTATAAATTTCATAATACGCAAAAAAGGAAACCCCGAAAGGTTTCCTTTTTCTATATCATAAATATCTCAGAAATTACTTTTCTTCATCATTGTAAAGCTTAGCGTATCTCATGAGGTAATCATATCTGTCCTGAGCGTTCTTAACAGCATTGTCGAACAGCTTTTCTGCTCTTTCAGGGTTTTGTCTTGCAAGAGCACTGTAACGAACTTCACCCATGATAAAGTCCTTGTAATCAGCTGACGGAGCCTTGGAATCCATAATAAATGGGTTCTTGCCCTCAGCTTTCAGACGTGGGTCGAATCTGTAAAGATGCCAGTAACCTGCCTGAACAGCTTTCTTTTCTTCAGTCTGAGCAGTAGACATACCGCCCTTGATACCGTGGTTGATACATGGAGCATAACCGATAATGAGCGAAGGACCGTTATAAGACTCAGCCTCCGTAATTGCTTTAATGCACTGATTGTAATCAGCACCCATAGCAACGTGAGCTACATATACATAACCATAAGACATAGCCATGCCTGCAAGGTCTTTCTTCTTGATTTCCTTACCGGCAGCTGCAAACTGAGCAATAGCACCTGTCGGAGTTGCCTTTGAGGACTGTCCGCCTGTGTTGGAGTAAACTTCTGTGTCGAATACAAAAATATTTACATCTTCGCCCTGAGCAAGAACATGGTCAACTCCTGAGAAACCAATATCATAAGCCCAACCGTCACCACCGAAAATCCACATTGATTTCTTGCGGAGATAATCAGCGTCTTTAAGAATTTCTTCGGAAGCCTTGTTCTTAGCCTTTTTGAGAGCGGCAATAAGAGCATCAGCAGCAACGCTGTTCTTTGCACCGTCATTAACAGTTTCAAGATAATTCTCGCAAGCCTCTTTGAGAGTTGCAGATTTGGTTGACTTTGAAAGGTCAAGAACCTTTGCAATAGTTCTGTTTCTGATTGTTGACTGAGCAAGGAACATACCATAACCGTACTCAGCGTTATCTTCAAACAAAGAGTTAGCCCAAGCAGGACCCTTGCCGTTTTTGTTTACAGTATACGGAGTTGAAGGTGCAGAACCGCCCCAGATCGAAGAGCATCCTGTTGCGTTTGCAATATACATTCTGTCGCCGAAAAGCTGAGTAATAAGCTTAGCATAAGGAGTTTCACCGCAGCCTGCGCAAGCGCCTGAGAATTCAAGCAAAGGCTGCTTGAACTGAGAACCCTTGACAGTAGTTTCCTTGAACTTTTCAAGAACTTCAGGTTTTGTATCAAGTGTAAGACCGTAATTAAATACTTCCTGTTCAGCAAGCTGAGTTTCAAGAGGCATCATATTCAGAGCCTTGCTGCCCTTCTTGCCCGGACATACGTTTACGCAGGAGCCGCAGCCTGTGCAGTCGAGGGCAGACATAGTGACAACAAAGTTGTATCCCGGCATATTTGTCATAGGAACAGCCTTTTCCTGAGCAAGCTTTGGAGCTTTCTTCAATTCATCGTCTGTCATAACAACAGGTCTGATTACAGCGTGAGGACATACCATAGAACACTGGTTACACTGGATACAGTTCTC
>JBJERA010000165.1:0-1872 GCA_051882035.1 Hominimerdicola sp. | reverse complement strand
ACTGTCCAGAGTGCAGGCTTGAGAGTTTGCTGAAGTAAGGTGATAGTCATATAATGGAATTGTCGGGTTGTACAATTTCTTCCACAATTTTATATTTCGTGTTGTTCTTTTCAAGAGAGTGTTTATACTGTTCAACCTCGTTCTTTACAGCTCTTGCACTATTTTCATTTTGCAAATCGTCCTTTAAGGTGAAATGCAAAGTCTGGCAAATACAAGCCGATTGTATTCGTTTCATAAATAAAATACCTCCGTTTTGAAATAGACTACGAATTTTAAAACCGTATTTATATTTTATCAAAATTCAAGTTGTTTTTCAAAGGCACTTTTTTACGAAAATAGTTTGATATATTTTTGTGCAGTTTTCATAATAAAAAACGAGCAGTTGAACTACTCGTTTATCGCATTTTATTCAGCCTCAGAGAGCAAATCACTCATGGAGTAAAGTCCTGCGGATTTTTTTGCAAGGAAAACAGCTGCATTTACTGCGCCAACTGCGAAAACTTGCTTAGAGTGAGCTTCATGCTTTAAGGAAATAACTTCGTCACGTCCGCAGAAAAGAATTTCATGCTCGCCAACAATAGTTCCGCCTCTTACAGCATGCATACCGATTTCAGTTTTGCTACGCTTTGCACGAACCGAATGACGGTCGTATGTATATGTGTGTTTTTCATCAAGTTCCTCGTTTATAGCGTTTGCAAGCATGATTGCAGTACCGGAAGGAGCGTCGATTTTCTGGTTGTGGTGCTTTTCGATAATTTCAATGTCATACTGATTTCCAAGAACCTTTACAGCTTTTTTTGCCAGTTCTGCCATGAGATTAATTCCCAATGTCATATTAAATGTAAAGAAAACAGGAATCTGTGCAGCGGCTTTATGAATTTTTTCAATTTCCGCATCACTGTAACCGGTTGTGGCAAGCACAAGAGCAGTACCGTTTGTTTGACCATAATTAATCAAGTCGTCAAGTGCAGACGGGTGAGAAAAATCTATAATAACCTCCGGCTTAATAGGCAGGTCAGCAACTTCTTTTACAACAGGAAATTCAGCATAAGCTTCACCGAATTTATCAATTCCGCCAACAACTTTACAGTCCTCACGCTCAGAAATTACGTCATAGATAAATCTTCCCATTTTGCCGCAAGCACCGCATATAGCAATATTTGTCATATGTACCATCCTTTTTTTATTTTGAAAATCGGGCGAATTTCTCCGCCCGATTTTAATTTATTTTACTTAATAAGTCCTATTCTTTCCATAGAGCCTTTAAGCTTAGCAATCTTAGCGTCGTCCATCTTGATAAGCGGCATACGGCACTCGCCAACTTCAAAGCCCATAAGATTGAGAGCTTCCTTAACAGGAATTGGATTTACATCACAGAAAAGGTCATTGGTAAATTCAAGAAGTCTGTTAGCCTTTTCTCTTGCTTCATCGTACTTGTTATCAAGGCAGAGTGCAGCAATTTCATGAGTTTCAAAAGGCATACAGTTAGAAAGAACTGAAATAACGCCCTTTCCGCCCAAAGCCATAACAGGAACGATCTGGTCGTCATTACCTGAGTAAATGTCAAGATTATTTCCGCAAAGAGCCGAAATTTTAGCAACCTGAGAGATATTTCCACTTGCTTCTTTTACAGCAACAATATTCTCAACCTTAGAAAGCTCCAACAAAGTTTCAGGAAGAATATTCACGCCTGTTCTCGAAGGAACATTGTAAAGGATAATCGGAATGTTAACCGCCTCAGCAATAGCTTTAAAATGAGCAACAAGTCCCTTCTGAGAAGTCTTATTGTAATAAGGAGTAACGCAGAGAAGTGCGTCCGCTCCAAGTTCCTCAGCCTTTTTAGAAAGATTTACCGCATACTCAGTGTGATTT
>JBJERA010000164.1:0-7330 GCA_051882035.1 Hominimerdicola sp. | reverse complement strand
CGGGAGCTGCCACTCCTGGGACTCATGATTGCCTATCCGGAAAAATACTGGAAGATATTAAATCATTATTTTAATAGTAACTTTAGAATTTTCACTGACTCTTAAATTAAGTAGCAAGTCTCAAGATCTCTTAGTGAATTGCATTAAGTTGAGGGATGAATTAGGTAGTGAAATTGACTGCATGAAAATAATAAAGAAGGAAATTGCCAGGCAAAAGAGTTTGGAAGACGGAGAAAACGGAAATGAAATGAAAAATGAATTTGATTCACTGGAAAAAGCAGTTGAAACAGAAATAAGCAATTTAAATGAACTGAAAAAAAGAATGAGCATATTTAGAAAAAAATTTTTCCAGCCAAAAATTGATAACAATAATAATCAATTTAACAAAACTTTATATGGCGATGGCACTCCTGATTCATCATATTTAGGTGATTCATCACATTCATCGGCTGTAGATTTAGGCAGGGCGGGAGAATTATTTCAGTCATATGCCTTAAAACATGGGTTCTTTATTTAGGATGGTGATAAAATGAAACCTTTATTCGAGTATAACGAATTAGGTAATATAAAATGGAACTTTACGACAGGTAAAGGGAAATATGCAAAACAAATATTACAGAACATAATAACATTTGATATTGAATGTTCTAATGGATATTATGATGGTGATGTAGTTCACGAAGTAAAATATAGCTGCGCAGGTAAGAAGACAGAGAATGATAATTATGAACCAATGTCATTGATGTACTGTTGGCAGGCAAGTGTTGAGAGACGGTTTCCATTTAGTGAACCATTAGTATTTATGGGTCGCACTTACGAGGATTTTTATGATTTTATAGATAGATTAACTGCATGTATAACATATCAATTATCGACTAATACATTAGCAGGAAATTTTGACACAGATATAATCAAAAAATCATACGGAGCTCACATACCCCGTAGTGAAATATTTATATATATCCATAATTTAAGCTATGAGTTCCAGCATCTACGTAATATTTTCAACACTAAATTTTCTGTATTTGCAAGACAATATAGGAAACCTATGAAAGCTTCTGTTCAATTCCATTTTACAACTTTAACGTTTAAAGATACTTTAGTTCTGACACAGAAGACGTTGAAAAATTGGGCTAAGGATGCTAAACTTCCGGTACAGAAGCTTGAAGAACCAAAAGGTTTTTATGATGCCATAAGAACACCAATTACGCCACTTACGGACAATGAGATACAATACTGCATCAACGATGTTTTGGTTATACATTATGGAATATCTCAGTATAGAGATAGATTCGGCACACTAGAAGAAATACCTATGACACAGACGGGGATTATTCGAAGTGAATGTAGGAGCATCGCACATCTTTCGCCCCAATGGTCAGCTAAATGTGCTGAAATAACGGCATCGTATGATTTCAATACTTATAGTGATTTAATCGACATTTATTTAGGAGGATATACGCATGCGTCAGTACGATATGCGGACAGAGTAATTAAAAATTGTAAATGTTTCGATTTTGCATCATCATATCCTTATGTTATGACTACAAAGAAATTCCCAGTAACTGAGTTTATTGAAACAACTAATTATCAATATTATTTAGAACAAATGCCGCTATATGATACTGAACCATGGAAGATTCATCATTTTTTCTATGTCGATGTCACATTTAAAAACGTAAGGTTACGTCGTAACAACACATTTTGGTCGTCATCAAAAATACGTAAAGATTATGATGGAAAGAACGTAAAATATCAACATCTCGATGATGCAATCGTTGATAACGGAAGAATTTTTTACGCATCGTATATGAGAACTAAAATGACGGATTTAGATTTGGCAATTTTCCTAAAAGATTACGACTGCGAAATAACTATAAATTCGATGAAAGTGTCAGAAGCTGACTATTTGGATAAAGAATTAGTTGCTTTAATACTGCAGCATTATAGCGATAAAACAGCTTTAAAAGGAATCGACGAGCGAGTATCTGAGTATGTTGAAAATAAGCAATTCATAAATTCGATTTATGGTGTTATGGTTACAAAACTAATATGTGATGAAATCGTATTCGATGGAAGTCATAAAATTTTCAAAGATGATTGTTATGATTTTGAAGCAGGATTATCAGATGCATGGCATAAAATTGAATTGACCGAAGACAAATATACCGAAACAATGTCAAAAATAGCAGAATCAAATGACCAGTTTGCATGTTATCAACATGGTTGTTGGGTTACAGCATGGGCTAGATTTAATTTGTGGACTCTAATATTACAATTAGACAAACATGTCGTATATTGTGATACAGACTCTATAAAAGGCCCATTTTCAAACAGAGATTTGAAAAGAATACGCCAGTATAACCACAGAGTTCTTAAAGAACAGCATGAAGCCAGCATTTATATGAACCTCGATATTTCGTTATGGCAACCAAGAGACATTCACGGTAACAAACGCCCGATTGGGCTGTTCGAACAGGAGTCTCCATGCTTCGAATTTAAGACATTAGGTGCAAAGAGATATGTTGATACAGTTTGGGATAATAAGACACAAAAAATTAAATTGTGCTCAACAATTGCAGGACTTCCAAAATCCGCAGGCCCTAAGATGCTTAGTAAAGTGGATGATTTTACTAATCATACAGTATGGTGTTCATATCTGTCAGAAAAATTAATGTCAATGTATAATGACGACCAGTCAGAAGCATTATGGATAGACAGAAACGGAGTACAATACACATCAGATGATAAATTCGGAATCTGTTTAAAACCAGTACAGTTTGATTTATCAATAACGGAAGATTACGAGACATTAATAGACAGTTTGGACGGTAATGAAGACTGGCAAATGCCTGACGAATATACAACCATATGTTCCATTTTTCAAAGAGAGGTCAATTTTGCAAAAGCTAATTGACTTATAAGCTACATTATGATATACTCATTTCAAAGGAGGTGAGTATATCACTATGCGCAGACAAGACGCAGAATTAGTTATTAACAATAATGAAATATACAACTATTATCGGGATAGGCTCATATCAATGGCTCTATCCCAATTTGAGTGGCATAAACTGCCAGACACAGTAGACCCTTTATATATGGAACGCTCCCTATTATTTCAGGGAACAGCCTCATTACTTCAACCAACTGGAACGGATATGTGGTTATCTTTGCCATATGTATTCAATGGTCAGTTCGACGGATATGGTTATCCCACAGATATTAAAGGTATCGACTTTAACGGGCGACAGATTGACACTAATAACTTCGTAGTAATATACGACAATGTAAATGCACGTCATGGCGGGAATTGTAATTCATTACTGCCAAAAATAGACCTTTATGCAAGATTAATGTGGGAGGCTCATAACACATTCAGAGCAAATCTCAAGCATCAGATTAATCCGTATATTCTAACAGGCGGTAAGAACCAAAGATTGTCATTCCTAAATATCATGAATCGTATGTTTGGTTATCAGCCATTCATTCAAGTACGTAATGAGGACGAACTTAACAAGATTAAGACATTGAACACCAATGTGCCTTACATCGGAAATGAATTACTCCTCACTCTTAAGACACTATGGGCTGAGGCGTTGTCAATGTTAGGAATAGCGTCAGGCACAACAAAAAGAGAACGTCAGAATGAAATGGAGCTGACACTCAACAGACAAGAATCAGCTATAAGTATGGATAGCCGTTTATTACCACGTATTTATGCAGCTAACCGCTTTAACAAACTTACTGGCATGGATATTTCAGTGAATATGGTTGCACAGGATACTGCATTTATACCGTACACCGGAGACGCTGCTATGAGGATGGTCACTAACGACACTGAAAAGGAGATGATATAATGGCAATATTCACAGAGACCCCATACGAACATTTGATTGAACTATTGCCCGATGGTGCTGATATCATGGACGTACCTACTCTAAATTCATTATCCAAACAGCATGTTTTTTCAAAAGGAGCTCAGGATGCCCTTAACGAATTGTATCGCGATGCTTTTATGACTTCGTTTCTTTCCCACTATATGTTCGAGGAAATTGGCTTCGAAACGTGGGCAAGGTTCCAATTCGCACTGCAGGATAAGTGTATAAATTACACGGAATATATTACGAGTATTTACGAACAGAAAGCGAAACAATTATTCACCCATGTCCACCATCGCACAGGCAATGTAGTTACCAAATCAGATAATCAATCGACAACTGATTCGACAGGGTCAGCTACAACGACTGGTGAAACGCTTGCAACAGGAGAGGGTTCAGCGGAAATAACCAATAAAGTAACACAGTCATCAACACACTCTCAGAATGATTCACGTAATGGCAGCTCTACAAACGGAAATACATCATCTTCACAACAGATGTATTCAGATACTCCACAGAACGGACTTACTGATGTTCTTAATGGCACATATCTGTCATCCGCACAGGTAAATTCTTCAACGGACTCAGGAACATCATCAACAAACGACTCGGGTGAAATGTCATCCAATGACTCAGGGACGACAATAAGTGACGGTTCGAACACATCAACGACATCGCAGGCGACCGAGTCAACGACTAAGTCAGGAACTCAGGCTTCATCAGCAACAACGACAACAGATAACACTGTTCAGGATTCTTCTGATGAAGATTACGACTTGGACTATGAGACACTTATGAAATCCATACCACTGCCTGAGAAGCTGTGGATGTATTTCGATGATTTATTTATGACAATTATTGAATAGGAGGTAAAATTTATGTGTAACGAATTTCCGGGCAGATTCCAATTGGCAATTCCATCAAGTTTCGACAGATGTATGTCATATGAGGAACAGATTTTGTTCCTGTGGAAGTATATCAATGAACTTGAAGTCAGCGGACTCGTCCCAAATATCACAGCGAACGCCTCAGTAGATGAAACTACTGGGCAACCTAATGTAAAAGTAACAAAGAGTGGAACTGAGACAAATCCTGTATTCACGTTCGAGTTCACAGGTATCAAAGGTGAACAGGGTGAGCCGGGCGAAGCAGGGGAGCCGGGTGCTCCGGGCGAAAATGGTGTAACGCCAACAATTACAGCTAATGCTACTGTGGATAATACGACAGGAGTGCCAACTGTAATTGTAAGAAAGACAGGAACCGATGAAGAACCAACATTCACATTCGAATTTTCGGGAATCAAGGGTGAACAGGGTGAGAAAGGTGAACAGGGTGAGCCGGGCGAAGCAGGTGCTCCGGGCGAAGCAGGTGCTCCGGGCGTAACCCCATCAATTGAAGCTGTCGCAACTGTCGATGACACATCAGGAACTCCGGCTGTCACGGTTACAAAGTCAGGGACTGATGAAATACCTAAGTTCACGTTTGAGTTCAGTGGGTTGAAAGGTGAAGCTGGTCACTATAAATATCTTGATACTTTTTTACATAACACTTTAACTACTGATGAGACTCCAATAAGATTTACTGGGTTTGATGAACGTATTGGGTTGTCGATAGCAGATAGAATTTATGACAATTTTGAAGTGATTGAGGGCACTGAGATAAACGCTACACAACAGGGGTCTCTAACCTATTCTACATTCAGCTTTAATATTACTACTGGTGAACAAAGGTCATATTTCGACTTTGATAATAGTGAAATCGTATATGACTATTTCCACAATAAGGCTCAATATATTGACGTCGAAATTGCATTAGCAATACATTTATATGTGGAAGGTGATTATTGGTGGAAAGACTGGAATCATATATTTAAAATGAGAATTGATGTGAGTTCTCTTAAACAAGGTGATAATACTGATGATATTAGAGGCGAAAGAATTACTTTTATTTCACCACCATCAAATATGATTAGGCTTATTGATGATTATTATTTGAACAGCGATGTTATGGCGTTATCAAGTTATAAGACATTCCTAATGCTTGTGACTCCAACAGTTGCAATAACTAGGGGCAGTGAAAATGCGGGTTCCTACACTGTTTTAGTCAACTTTTCATCAGGTACACGCTTATTTGGTTTTGATGGTACTTCATCACCAGTAGCTCCTATTGCTGATGAAGGTATGCCAGCGACTTCATGGAAATTAATGGTGGGTATTAAAGGATATACTGATGTGTAAGGTTAAGAGGGCGAAAGCCCTCTTTTTAATTTGATGAACAAATAATGAACAAATTATTAACAAATTATGAACAAATTATTAAATCTTTATTGACAAACTCCGAACAAATGTTATAATCATATTATAAGGAGGTAAACCAAATGATTAAACGAGAAGAATTAATGCCAATTATTGAGCCGTTCATGAATGATGATAACTCAGCAGATATCGTAGAGTCCATTAATGCGATTGATATTTATGAGGGTTCTGACAAGTCGGAATGGGAACAGGAAATGCAGTCCGCTCTCGAGGAAAATAATAAGAAATGGAACGAACGTTTCAGGAAAGCTTTCTTCGGCGGTAAAAATGAAGCTGCAATGGTTCTTGCTGATGAATCAGCAGGTGGTAACACACAGTACGTCGCACCTGACGAAGTAAAAGAGGAGTCATTTACAATTGATGACTTACTTTATAAAAAGGAGGATTGATTAAATGGCGAAGCTTATTGCATCACCAACAAATGCGCTTGATACTCGCAACATTGCGAATGTAATCAGAAATTATTCATCTACGTTGTATCAGACAGCGGTCTCTAACCTGCCTGAGAATTACACGTATAAGGATGTTATGAAACTCGGAGAAACGATTCTCGGTGCTCCTGCGCTTGCAAATGAGTTCATCGAAACACTTGTGAACAGAGTAGCCTTGGCTGTCGTTCAGGCTATGACATTCAACAATAAGTACAAGCAGCTTAAGAAAGGCTATCTTGAGTTTGGAGAACTTGTTGAGGATATTTTCGTAGGAATCTGCGAACTTTATCCGTTTGAGCCCGAAAAGGCAGAAGTAAATGAGTTAAAGAACTGGCCTAATGATGTTCGCACAGCGTTCTACGCTAAGAACTTCTCTGCTCAGTATCGCAACTCAATCTCTATGGACCAGTTGAAGTATGCGTTCACAACGCAGGACGGTCTCAAGAACCTTGTGGATTATCTTATCCAGTCAATGTACACAGCTATGGAGTACGATGACATGCTGTTAGTAAAGTATCTTATTATTAAGAAGTTTACTAAGGGTGAAATCGCAACAATCACAATTCCGGCTGATTCCGAAACAGATGATGAAGTGGCTATGTACAGAGGTATGGTAGAGGCTCTCGGATTCCCTAAAAAGGATTACAATGCAGCTCGTGTACTCAACACGACACCTATCGACCATATGATTATGATTCGTCCT
>JBJERA010000163.1:0-7352 GCA_051882035.1 Hominimerdicola sp. | reverse complement strand
GTATCCTGATATGACTGAGATTGAAATTGTAAAGCTTTGCGACGATATTTGTAACGACAAGCAGCGTCAGCAGGTTAAAGACCATATTGATACAGACCTTACATACGTTTCTTCAAGAGGGTTCCGTCACCGTATCAATATTTACCGTCAGAGAGGAAACACAGCTATTGCTATTCGTCTTTTGAGAAATGATATTCCTACACTTACAGACCTTGATTTGCCTCCTATTCTGGCGGAGTTTGCAATGCGTCCTCGTGGACTCGTGCTTGTAACAGGTCCTACTGGTTCCGGTAAGTCAACAACTCTTGCAGCAATGATTGATCATGTAAATGTACATAAGTCAGCGCATATTATCACCATTGAAGACCCTATTGAGTATATGCATTCTCATAAGAGATGTATGGTAAACCAGCGTGAGGTTGGAAACGATGTTCCGAGCTTTTCACTTTCACTTCGTGCCGCACTCCGTGAAGACCCGGACATTATCCTCGTAGGAGAAATGCGTGACTATGAAACAATCGAAGCTGCTGTAACGGCCGCTGAAACAGGTCACCTTGTAATGAGTACACTTCATACAACAGACGCTGCGTCAACAATCGACCGTATTATCGACGTTTTCCCTGCTCATCAGCAGCACCAGATCAGAACTCAGCTTGCATCGGTTCTTGTTGGTATCTGTACACAGACTCTTTGCCGTACTTTTGACGGAACAAGCCGTGTAGCTTGCTGTGAAATTCTTAATGCAACAGACTCCGTTAAGGCTATGATTCGTGATGATAAGGTTCACCTTATCGGTTCAGCAATGCAGACAGGTAAGGCTGTTGGAATGCAGACTATGGACCAGGAGCTTGCTAAGCTGGTTCGTTCAAGAACAATTTCTATGGAAGTTGCTTTGGAAAAGTGTATCAACGCTCAGGACCTCAAAAGATTTATTGCACAGGGTAACTAATTTATCAGCTGCGTAGTATTTGACTATGAAATTTTTAAGTAAAAGTAAATTCTTATGGATTGGTGCTTTTCTTGGTATTACGGCTCAATTGCTTGGAAAACTTAATGGTACAGTACTTGGTGATAAGTGGGGATTATCGGGGCTATTGTCTAATTTGGATATTTGGCCCCTAATAATACTGCTTGTGTTGTACAGGGCTAAGCCGACACCTAAGCAAATGTTTCGTGATTTACTGTTTCTTTTTATAGGATTGGACGTTGCATATTATGCATACACGTCTATTCAAAGTTCTATCCAATTTTATGAAGCAGGGCATTTAGAGTATTTAGGCGTAAATTTGTTTGAAGATTTTGTGGACTGTCTTATATATACAATTATCGGTTTTGCGGCAGGAATATGGGGCTATTTTATGACAAAATTCCGTAATGCAGGCAGAAAATTAAAATATTATGCTATGGTATGTCCGTTTTTTATAGTGCAGATTTACTTGCTTATTTCTAACTTAGTATACATAAAGTTGCTTTTGGGAACGTTTATTCTGGATATGTTATGTCTTATGGTTATCAGCTATCTTTACATAATAAAATCACCATTAAAGAATAAAACGAATGCTCAGGCGATGGAACTTGCGTGAATGCTTAAAATCAAACAGAGGCTGTTTTCGGTTTGAAAACAGCCTCTGTTTTGTGTATAAGTTGCAGTTATTGTTCCTTTTTGGTACGATTTTCGTCCGTATGCCAAATGTTATTGTAAAGGAATACAAGTATCGCCATTGCAATAATAATTGCGTAACCCAAAAAACTCCATTTGTCCGGGATATCGCCAAAAAAGAAATATCCCAAAATTGTGGTGAAAATCAACTGAGAATAATCATATACGGAAATTTCTCGTGCAGGTGCATGAGTGTATGCCGCAGTAATGGAGAACTGCCCGCCTGCTGCAGCTGCACCTGCTCCTAAAAGACAAAGCACCTGCTTTAACGTCATTGGATGAAAGTCCATGATTATGAATGGCAAAGTGAAAAGGCAGGAGAAAGCAGAAAAATAAGCTACGATAAAAGGTCCTTTTTCACTGTGCTGTCCTAAATATCGTACACAGGTGTAGGCTAAGCCCGCACCCATTCCTCCTAAAAATCCCAGTAAAGCGGGGAGAAAATCCACATTTGAAAAGCTTGGCTTTATAATGAACAAACTTCCGACAAATGCAATAAAAACGGTTGCCCCCTGAAAAAAGGTAAGCTTTTCTTTGAGGAAAATAAATGAGAAAATAATTACAAAAAACGGCGACATTTTGTTAAGCATAGATGCATCGGATAGCACCATGTGATCTATTGCGTAGAAATTTCCCAGCATGCCCAATGTGCCTGCAAGCGCTCTCATGAAAATTATAGGGCGGTTTTTCTTGTTTTGCAGTTTCATGGGAATATTTTCTTTTTTCAGAATTGCAAGCGCCAAGAACAACGCAACGAAATTTCTGAAAAATGTTTTCTGAAATGTAGGCAAGTCACCTGACATTCTTACAAATGCAAACATGAATGCAAAAGAAAATGCTGACAGGCAGATATAAAGTATTGCCTTGTATTTGCTTTTAACCATTTTTATCGCCACCGTTCATTGTTTTATGCTCCTTTGCAAGTTCCACTACAAGTTTTTCCAGAGTCCAGCTCTGATTGTGAGCGGTAACAATAGCTTTTAAATCAATAGAAAGCTGAGCATTTCGGAATTCTTTCAACAAGAGATTAATGTCCTTATTGTCAAGCCCTGTAAAAATCAGACATTCCTCTGTAATCACGTTTTCAGCTTGAACATCAGCTTTTTTAAAGCCGTTAAATCCGCATAAATATCCAATCTTATCCGCACCCATAGTATTTTCAATGGATTGAAAAGTGAAACCGCAGTCGGAAAGTATTTTTTGAAGCTTTATATTTTTTTCAGCGGACAAATTAAGTCCCATAACTTTTTTAGATATAGTTGCTCTTACTCTTGATTTCATAGCTAGTCTCCTTTTTACATTAACGTATAGGCAATACCGCACAACTACCGCCTAACGGCTTTGCGTACGTCTAACTTGCCAATTTTTCGTCATCTTGCACAGAAACTCCTTGAAATACGAAAGTATTCCTGCGTCGTTTCTATACAATCTGACGAAAAATTTTCTGCGTTATCCGCACACAATAATTGTGCGGTATTGCCTATATAAATTATACACCCCCGCACTGTATTCTTCAATAGGAATTTTACAAGAATTTTTATAATATACTTCCCGATAATTTGACATATAACAAAATTAATTGTATAATTAAAGAAAACTTGTGAAAGGAGTTATTATTGAATATGGAAAATAAATATTTACAACTTTTGGCGAAGGAGTATCCGACAATCAGCTCCGTTGCAAGTGAAATGGTTAATCTGTCTGCAATCAGAAGTCTGCCGAAGGGTACGGAATATTTTTTCAGCGACTTGCACGGGGAGTATGAATCTTTCCTGCATATGCTGAAAAGTGCGTCGGGAACAATTAAAAGAAAAATTGATATTGCTTTTGGGAAAACACTTACCAATGCAGTTCGTGAGGACTTGGCGAGCTTGATTTATTATCCCGATAAGGTTATAAAAAAGCTAGAAAAAAACGGCGAAATCACCGATGAGTGGAGAAGATTGACTATTTACCGTCTTATACAGGTTTGTGAGGTTGTTTCGGCAAAATATACCAGAGAAAGAGTGCGTAACTGTGTAACAAGCGATCTTTCCTACATTCTGGACGAGCTTATGAACGTTACTGACGATATAAACAAGGATTTTTACTACGATGAAATAATCAACACAATTCTTGATACTCAGATTGCTGAAAGCTTTATAATTTCCCTATGCAACTTAATTCAGTGTCTTTCGATTGATAAACTGCATATTATCGGTGATATTTTCGACAGAGGTCCTCGACCTGACATAATTCTTGACCATCTTATTCAAATGGAGGACGTCGATGTTCAATGGGGCAATCACGATATTTCTTGGATGGGTGCTGCCGCAGGAAACATGGCACTTATGGCAAATGTTATCAGAATTGGAATGAGATACAATAATTTTGACGTGCTTGAAGACGGTTATGGATTAAATCTTCGTCCGCTTGCAGTTTTTGCTAATGAGGTTTATAAGGATGACCCTTGCGAAAATTATAAACCAAGCACTCTTGATGATAATATTTATGACCCGGTTGACATAAATCTTGCGTCAAAAATGCATAAGGCGATTACGATTATTCAGTTGAAGCTTGAAGGACAGCTTATTGAAAAACATTCCGAATGGGAAATGGCTGAGCGTGAAATGCTGAGAAATACGGATTTTGCAAAGGGAACTGTACGGATTAACGGACAAGACTATAAACTGAACGATACTAATTTCCCGACGATTGATTCTGAAAATCCGCTTGAACTTACTAAGGAAGAGCAGGAGCTTATGACGGTACTTGCCAACTCGTTTATGCATAGTGAAAAGCTTCACAAGCATATAAAATTTCTTTTCTCAAAAGGTTCCATGTATAAGGTCTGCAACGGAAATCTGTTGTTTCACGGCTGTATTCCTATGGACGAAAAGGGGGAGTTGCAGGAAGTAACCATTAACGGTAAAAAATTTAAGGGCAAGGATTTGCTTGATAGAATAGATGTGCTTGTGGACCGTGCTTATTTCGGCAAAAAGAATACTGATGAGGGCGAATATGCCTGCGATTTTATGTGGTATTTGTGGTGCGGAGCAAAATCGCCTTTGTACGGAAAGGATAAAATGGCGTTTTTCGAGCGTTATTTCTTGGACGAAAAGGAACTTCACAAAGAAAGCTATAATTCATATTATCAGTTTTCTGAAAGAGAAACCACCTGCCGTTTGATATTGTCAATGTTTGGTATAAATCCTGATAAGGGGCATATAATCAACGGTCATGTTCCCGTAAAAATCAAAGACGGCGAAAGCCCTGTAAAAGCAGGAGGAAAGCTGTTTGTAATTGACGGCGGAATTTCAAAGGCATATCAAAAAACTACCGGAATAGCAGGCTATACGCTTATCTATGATTCCCACACGCTGAGTCTTGCAGAGCATAAGCCTTTTGTTGCAGGAGAAAGCGAGCATACTCCTCAGATTTATGTGGTAGAGAAAATGGAGAACAGAGTGAATATTTCCGATACCGACAGAGGTGAAGAAATCCTTGATAAAATCGGAGATCTTCGTGAACTTCTTGACGCATACCGCAGCGGAACAATAAAAGAACAGTAATCACACTTTTCACCGCCCTTGTGTATAATAAGCAAGGGCGGTGATATTATGAGCGCACATATAATTTCAAGAAAATGCAGGATTTCATACATATTGTTGGCAATAATAGTGCTTTTAAGCGTGTTGGCAGTAGTTTTTTTCAGGCAGCTATCCAATCATATTAAGGAAATAAGCGAATTTGAAGGCAGAAAGGTTTGCACTGATTTGATAAGTAAAGCGGTTTCGGAGCAGATAGAGCAAGCGGAACAGACAGAATATGTAACTGTCCGGCGTGATGAAAGCGGAATGATAACCTCAGTTTCAAGCAACACAAACGCTGTAAATTCGGCAAATCAACAGATAACCGAGGCGGTAAATGAACAGCTTAAAAACCTTGAACATGAGGAAATTGAAGTGCCTATCGGAACTCTTTCGGGAATAACTTTTTTTACCGGCAGAGGTGCAAATATTTCCTTAAAACTTCACCAAACAGGAGCTGTATCCACAAAAATGAAAAGCGAATTGACAGGAGCGGGAGTAAATCAGACACGTTATCGGCTTTACATAGAAATAACTGTTGAAATGACTGCAATTTTGCCTGCAAATTCAACGGATATTTCAGTTAAAAGCGAATATTTGGTGAATGAAACGGTAATAGTGGGCGAAGTTCCTGAAATGTGTCTGAGCAACATAGGAAAAACAGAATAGAGTAATATCAAAAGGACGCTCAAATCAAATTGAACGCCCTTTTGTATTTAGAGATATTTTATTTGGTATGGTTATTATTCACTGTCTCTTGTTGCTCTGTTGTAAATTATTACAAACAATGAGAAAGCTATGTATCCCACAGACATAAATTTCAGAACATTCATGACTGCATTGCTGCCTGTATTTGGGTTTACGCTTTCAGGAGTGCCTGCCTGCTCAGCTGCACTGTCTACGATTTGCTGAACTTTTTCAGCGTTTGTAGTTGTTGCAGCGGAAAGTTCTGCGTTTGCGACGCTTGCTGCGGTTGTGGAAACAGTTGATTCGGAAGTTGCAGGAGTTGTGCTCGTAGTTGTTTGCTGAGTGGTTTCCGCTGTGGTAGTCGTGGTAGACTCTGCTGTTGTAGTAGTTTCGGCAGTAGTGGTTGCCGAAGTAGTTGCTTCTGTTGTTTCATCAGGAACTGTGGTTGCAGCGGTTGTTTGAATAGATTCAACTTGATTTACAGGAGTAATTTCAATAGAATTAATTTGAAATTCAGCATTGGCTTTCATGTAATAAACCTGCATATAAACAAGGTCGCTTGAAGTATTTGGATTTACATTTTCATAAGTCCATGTGCCTTCGGTTGTGCCAACAGTCTGATTTGTCTTAGAAGTCCATGTGCCGTTTTCCTGCAAACCGATTACGCCTGAAATGTTGCCCGTAGTATTCAGGTTTACCTTAATATCATAATTCTGAGAATAATCATCTATGTATTCAGAAAGTCTGAAACCATACTGAACTGTTCCGTCGCTGTTGTAATCGGAACTGCCGTTTTTGTAGCTGTAAAGCGGTTCGCTGTCAGCATTTGAAGTTGAAACAGCTGTTGTAGTTTCAGGAGCTGTTGTAGCAGCAGGCGTTGTGGTTGTTGCCTCAGTAGTAGTGGTAGTCTCCTCAGTTGTAGTGGTTGCAGAAGTTGTTGTAGCCTCTGTTGTTGTAGTTGTTGCTTTTGTGGTAGTAGCTGCGGTAGTAGTAGTAGCAGCCTTTGTAGTTGTTGTAGTTATTGTTTTTTCCACAGCAACAGTAAAAGGGGTGTTTTGCAATGGGGCGGAATAACCTGTTGAAAAGTAAGTATCTCCCTGTGATTTAGCAAGAGTTTCAACGTCAACCCAGAATTTAAGTTTATCCTCTGCACCGGAATTTACAGTGAATGTAGCAAGAGCAAGCTTATCCCATGAAGTAACATTAGTGGACTGCAAATTTGCACCTACGATTTTAATTGTTCCCGATGAAGCACCATAATTTGCAATAACAGAATACTTATCGCTTACGTCATAAGTGCTTGCAAGCTCGTCCTCGCTTGGAATATAAACAGTAACCTGTTCAGGATCGTAATGCAGATTGATTGTAAAACCTGCAACTCCGTCAGAATCAGGGTTAAGTGCCATTGTAACATTTACCTTATCTCCTGCTTTAAC
>JBJERA010000162.1:0-7370 GCA_051882035.1 Hominimerdicola sp. | reverse complement strand
ATAAGATTCTTGGGCTTGAAAACTGCTTTATCGGTATGGCGAGAGAAGCAATATTTGAGTGTATGGTTTATATTTGATTTTGGACGGCTGTGCCTTCGGGTGCGGCTGTTTTTATTACCAATTATCTGTTTCCTATCATTTCTTCAATTTCAACTTTTTCCTTGTATTCCTTCAAACTTTCAATATTTTCACTAATATATCCTTTATGTTGTATAAAGGATATATCTGTTAATTGGCATTCTAAATCTGTAAGAAAATCTATCTTACGTTGAATTAACGGCAATTCGCTTCCACTCCAAGAACATAACGAAGGAAATAGATGAAGTTTTTTAAAGAAATCAAAATTCATATTATTAGACAAAAAATATTTAATTACTTCTATTCTTGAGTTTGATTCAATGTGAGCATTCATTTCAAAAAGTAAGTTCATCTTTTCGGCATCTGTGGAATATAAATCAATATAATGTTTCAACCAGGAAACTATTTTTTCTGTAAAAACAGCTTCCTTCGGATTATAACAAGTACTAAATAATGAAGATATTGTCATCGAAATAAAAGGTATCTCAAGAAGTATATCCATTATCATATCGAATGTCTCAATATAATTATCCAGACTAAATAAAGCAGATAACCTTTCTAACATTTTATTAGATAACGTTTGTCTATTGTTTTTATAATACGATAAGTATTTATTAAGTATTGGAGGATATGCTTGAAAAATAGCAGCCAAATATTCTCCTGAATAATCAAAACCATTATCTGTTATCATTTCAAAATATATTGAAGTAAGCAGTTCTAAGTGATTTGAAAACTTTGATATTAAATCAATCGGCTTTAAATTATACGAATTAAATAAAAGGTCAAAGTATATCTTAGGCATAAAATGAGAATATTCTTTTTTACTGAGAATAATATCACAAGACTTTAAGAAAATATTTTCATCATATTTCTCATATTTTTGCAGAAAATCCATTCTTCTGTATGGAGATGATGTGAGAGATAAATCTGTTTTTTCTTTTAGAAAAGATAATAGTTCGCGGCATTTTTTCTCATTTATAAATTTCTCGGGTAATTCGTAAAAATAAGCAAACTTCCAGTTGTTTTGGATATTATCATTTGCTAATATTATAATATCTCTGACAGATTTATCATCAAGAAATGCAAATAATTTTGAAATGATTATTTGAGGATAGAGGATATCATTAAAGTTCCATATCTTCAAATAGTGTTTAACAGCATCAAGGAATATATCCTTGTTTTCATAGACATAATCAAAAGCTAATCTGATACTTTCCTCTATTTCATATTCGGATTTTCCAATTTTCTGTAACTCATAACCGAAGTTTACAATATCAATTAGCGAAGTATCAGGTTTATTATGTAAGTAATCTTTTATATCGGTTTCTTTTTGTTTTTTTCTTTCTTCCCAATTACCTGATTTTCTACATTTATCATTAAGAAGATGATATAATGGATATTTATCATTTTCAAAGAACTTATCTAATTCATTTGTTTCAAAATGAATTGCTTTACATCTTATTTGAATATGTTCAGCAGCAATAATTGCTTCAAGACTGTTGAAACAATTAAGATTATTCAATATTTCGGAAATATATGGCAAGTCAAATTTCAATATTTCGATATTCGACTCTTGAATTTCGTTTCCATAATGATTAATTATAGATATTATTCTGTCAAAGTTTGAATTATCACCGGTTAATTTAATTATCTCTTGCCATACTATTTTTCTGAATTCAATTATTTCTTTTGAATAAGGAATTTCCCCGTATATAAATACGACATTATCATGTTTGCTTTCAATTTGCTCAAAACTTAGCTTTAACAGATTTTTAGATAAATCAAGAAAAAGGACAGTAATGTACTTGTTTGTCCAGTTTTGGGATTTCTCAACCAGCTTATTCACAAAAGCAATCTGATTTTCGTAATTATTATGTTGTAAATGCAATTTTCTTATGCCTGAAAGTTGTTTTCCGTAACTTATAATATTATCATAATCAGCAGGACATTTAAAAAAATAAATCAAATATAAATCTACAGCACATTTGAATTCTTCAGTATTAAGATTACAATTATATGATGCTAATACATCAAGCCAGTCTTCTATAAATCTGTTATAATTCGGATTTGCTTTGAGTTCTTCTGCGGCAATTATTTTTGGAGCAGTTTGTTCTATTTTTTCGTTAATAATAATGAGGGTATCCATTGGAAAGAATACATGAAATCGCATAAAGAATTTTTCAAAAACATGTACCTTGCTGTTTTTCAGAGAATCCCATACTGTTTTCATTTCTGATTTAATGAATCGGAAATTATCTTCATCATAAAAATTATTGGTTAATGTATTGATAGACTGGACAGTTTGATCCACGTCTTTTTCAAAAAAGAGTTCAGTAAATGCATACAAGCTTATATATTTCTTTTCAATAAAAACATGGTATAGAATAAAGTCCGATAAACATTGATCAGAATATTTGACACCTTTGTTTTTGTATAGATCCACAATTTCCATATCATGCAACTTGTGAACAGAATTTATAAAATCGTCTGTTGTCAAATTACATATATTCAATATGTCTTTGATTTTTGAAAGCACATCAAGATTTATCCGTTTTATAAATGCAATGATTCCTGCACAAATAAAAAGTGTTTTATCCATTTCTTGTTCTTTAAGATAAATTCCATAATAATTTCTATATAATTCAGAAATATTGGTAAGAGATGATATTTTATTAGTTTCTGAAGCCAATTTACCAGCTAAAAATGCAATTCTTGGATTTCCATTTGATAAACCTGATATTTTTTCCAGTGCAATAGAATTTAAATCAAAATTCTCTGCTATCATTTTCTCTATTTCTTCATCTTTCAGTTTATCTATTTGGATTTGTTTATTTTTCATTACTGAATTCAATTTTGCAGAAACATCATCCAATGCATACTTCCTGACGGTAATCATTATCTTTATATCATCAGATCTGTCCCTCAAAAACTCAAGATAAGTCTTTAAATTGCCAATTTCATTTGCATCATCAATAATAATAATGTATCTGCCGGTTTTCTCAAAATAAAGGTGTAAATCGTCCCATATTGGTTCATTATTATTACGCATAACCCAGAGCTCGAAGTTATTTTCTTTTGCATATTGCTCAGCAGCTTCTAATGCAAGCCGGGTTTTACCAATTCCCGCATCTCCCGAAATCAAAATTGCATTCACTTCTGAGAGAGAGGATTTAACACTTTCTATTTCTTTTTGACGAAACATAAAGTTGGTTTTAAGTGGTGCAGAGGTTGGCGAACTATCATATTTTATCACAAATTCACCTTTGGTAAATATTTGCTCAGTTGAGATTGGTATTCCAAGATACTGTTTTATAAGGCATTTATGAGCATCAAACAAAATATTAGCAAATGGATCTATACCAATTAATTCAATCTGAACATTATACTGATTTGCCAAATCATGAATTTCCCTATCCTGTTTTGGAACAATGTTGGAAGATGTATGAAAATATAGCACCTTGACAATATCACTGCATTTGATGCCAGTTTCATCTTCGTTAAAGCATTTTAATAAATCGCCTTTTATTTTGGTGCAAAGACTTGTTTTCTGAACGGTATATTCAACAAAGATATATTTTCCGTCTGATAATGGTATATATGTATCAGGTGTTCCTTTTGTAGTTTTTTTAGTACCTGATTTTGTTCCAAGTGAAACTAGGTTATGGTATCCAATACTTGATAAATACGCATCGCATAATGTCTGAAATTCGCCTTCACTCAAAGCATCAATTTTTTGCTTTATTTCTTCTATCAGTGCCATTTCTCTCCTTCTTTCAACAGTATAGTACTTTCTCATTATCTCCACATATAATTAACCTTAATAATATTCGCACGTACACCCTAAAACCAGAAATTTCGGCACACTTTTTTTAGTTTCAGGTTTTGTGTATTGCTCATCGCTGAACCTATATAAAATGTTGAATGGAAAATCCTTCAAAGAAAGTTTCTCGGTAAAAATGTCATAATTGTTTTTTACAAATATATTGAGATGTTGAAGTTTTGCCTTCACCTTTTCTTCCAATTACAAGTTTTTTCTTTCCTGATAGAATATCATTGGCTTCATCTACATAATAAATTTAAGTATCCTATATTATTATTTCATTATTACACTCAAACTTAGCAAAAGCGTCCCCATAACTGAGCCTGCCAGATTTTATTTCTTCCGCCAGAAGCAAAAGATTAACAGAATTGATAGCAGCTCCGTTTGTATGTGCTCTCCTGCTGATGTTTTCAAGTCTGTCTTTGAATCCACCGGTAAATTCTCCTGAGATAAAAGCAAAGTTGAATTTGCTGACAGTATCATCAAAGATAGTCCACCACCCGTTAGGGTTAAGAGCCTTGTCACGCTTCTGGTTTTCTTCGATATACCTAAGCATCTCATCAGCCTGCTTTATAGGCAGAGAATACCCTTTACTGTATGCCTTGTTATCAATAATAAGACCGTTCTTATCATGGTAAACACATACATCAGGTTTTCTTGTATCACCAAGTCTTGCACCTTTAAATGATAATTCACTTGTCAGCAGATCTGCGGTTTGAAGTTCATAATCTCTATCTGCACTTCCGTCAAATCCAAGGTCGATAAGCACAAGATACTTGTGATTGATATGATTGAGCTTCTTTCGTATATCGTCTTTGAGCAATGACAAATCAGATTTAGTAGCAGCTACTGATTTCACGCTATCCGGAATTTCAAGTCCAACAATACTGTCCATTATCTTGAAAGTGTTTCCGTTCTTATTGACATTGATACCAATATTGATTAACCCCTGAATATCATCGGAAATAGTTCCTTTATCCTCAGTCATTCCTTTGGTCTGTAAATGAGCGACAACCTCATCTAAGCTGCGGTATGCAGTTGAAAGATACTTTATCAAGTATGTTCTTCTGTTGCGAAGATAATTCCTGTCAGAAGGTTTGGTTGCAAGCATATCCCACATTACTCTTTTATCAATACGCTTGTACTTTGATGCGCCAGTAGCATATTTCAGTATCTTCTTTCCTTCAAGAGTTATCTGATAAGACTGTGCTATGGTGTCGGTATATGTCATATAGCCAAGATCAGCTGTTACCTCTTTTGATACTTGCATGACCCAGCGTACACTTTTCAGCCACGCACAGATAGTTCGGACATATTTATCTGATGTTCCTTCGGTGTCTGATAAAAGCTTATTTCTTTCATCAGATGTTGTGGCAGCACTAAGTCCTTGTAAAATAAGGTTTTGAGGAATCGAGGTAAATCCGGCTTCGCCCACAAATCCAAGCTGACAACCTATCTCAAACTTGGTCATGCTTTTTCCGCTTTCAAGTAAACCGAGAATACGGCAAACAGGCGGATAGGACAAAAATGCCTCGGTCAGTATTTCCTTTTCTTCCTTACTGTCATCTGCTGAAACAGCATATTTATATCCAAGCTCGCTGATACTACAAGTATCCTTCTCACGATTATAATTCAGGAAACCGATGCTTACAGCCCACCTGAGAAAAGAGTCAGCGGGCCAGTCACTTTGATATTCTTTCCTTTGTCCAGGAAGCACAGCTTGAATGATACCTGAACACGGAGCATTGGTGCGAGTAAATCCCTTTGGGGTGCCTTTTCCTTTCAGAAGGGTATATGGTATTTCCATTTTATCCGTGCTGAGAAGCTTTATCATATCATCTTTATGATACTCATCCGAAATAAGTCTCGGAATTTTATCCTCTCTAAGAAGTTTGTTGATAGTTGAATCAAGAACAAACACTCTTACAACATTTTTAAGATTTGATATTGTGTACGCTTCTTGCACCCAGCCAAAAGTTCTTTCAGCCATAATATCCTCCGATCAGTAGTTGGTTATCAAAACCTCTTTGGTGACATTTTTTCGATTGTTCGTATGATAATTGCAATTATTATAATTGAAGTTTATGCCGTGTATGTTATAGCCATTGTAGGTTATCCATTCTATCAAAGCATCGTTGGTGCTGCCTTTATGTTCAATCACGTTCGACAAAGCAAAATTCACGCCACGCTCTGAAAGCTCGGTAAGAATTCGCATGAGGTCAAAATCGTCCTTTTCCGTCCAACCTCTGAAACCTCTTTTGCCGTCATTATAACTGCCACATGTCAGCAGGTACGGAGGATCAGCGTACAGCAAATCCCCAGTATGCAGAATATCATAATCGAAGTCACAGAAATCCAATGCAGAAAAATGAATGTCATCTATCTGCTGCTTAAAAAGAATAAGATTATTCCTCATAACGTCATTAAAGCTGCTTCTGTTTCTGCCAAATGGATTATTGTAGTCGTGACTGCTGTTGAATCTGAATTGATAGTTGAAGCTGAAACACATCAGCACATAAAGGTCAAGCGGATTTTTAGTTTGATTATAGTGGTCACGGAACGACTTATAGCTGTTCTCATTGGTTTTGCTGAGCTGCCATTTCTCTATTGTGGCATCAATATAATCGAGAATGTATTCAACATCATGATTCTGGAATTCCTGAAGAATATCAATAACATGATAATTTATATCATTAGCGTAGGTAGTATTTGCAACGGTATTAATGCTAACATCACAACCGCCGCAAAAAAGGTCAACAAAAGTATCTATATGCTCAGGAAAGCACTCCTGAATAGAGTTTATTATCCTGTATTTGTTACCTATATAATTAAATGGTGCTTTAACAGCCATGTCAATGCCTCCTCAAAAGGTATAACTGTTCTTTAAGTCCTGCCGTATTATTCGGAATCTTGTTCTTATATCTTCGATAACTAAACTCAAACAACTTAAAACTGTCACCTACAGCATATCGCTTGCAAATCTCAGATAGCTCCTCTGTAGACAATAACGCTTCATTGTTATAGCTTATGAGGATATATTTACTCTTACAATCTCTTATCATGGTTTCAAATGCTGATGCAACAGTATTCTTTTTGCAAAATACAGATTTCTGTTTATCATAATTTCGCATTCCCGTTACCCCGTGTATTTCGGGATAATCATATCTGGCAATAGTTTCAAGGATATGATAATTGGGCAGATATTCTCTCGAATTATAAGGTGGATCAGCATATAACAGATCACATCTTTTTGACAACAACTCTGTGAAATCACAGTTATAGCTTTCGTTTTTTTTCCCGTTGCTTATGATAACAGGCTCTGCCAATTCAAGTTTTTTGTAAGTACGCTCGTCCCAGAATTTAAGATAGGCAGCGTAAACACCAGTTATATTTGAAACAAACGGCACAGCGTTAATAAGTGCCGACAGAAGATAAAAGTATTCGTTTTCTGTAATCAGTTCTTCAGTGTACC
>JBJERA010000161.1:0-1892 GCA_051882035.1 Hominimerdicola sp. | reverse complement strand
AGTAGGGAAAAGAAGATGATATTCTCTTCTTAAGGAGAGTGTATTCTTTAGAGTCAGTCATTTTTGGTATAGGAAAGTACACATGAAATCTTGGACGAGCAGACCTGCCGTCTTTTACTTTCATATGACTTTTACTGTAAACAGCAACAAACGCAACATCAGGGAAAGCCATAGCAACTTCAAAAGGCGTAATCCAATAATCAGGATTATCACTGTGGTCATTGTCACAGTCGAGAGGAACATTATCAGCACTGATAAAGTTGGAATTACTGCGATAGTTATCCTTATATTCAGCCGTGACATGGTCATATTTCATTGCCTCTTTCATAGACGTTTCATCTGTGATAATATGTTTATTAGGATAAATGCAATTAGACAGACTGTGGGTACAGTCTGCCGTATAAATAGTTAGTTTAATCATTCTGTTATCTCCCTCAAATCTTCAGTGAAATATCTGATTTTCTTTTTCATTTTTTCTGCCAGTGCAATTTCTTCTGTCATACCTTCGGTAATGCAATGACCAAACACCCACAGTTCAGCACATTTTCCGAGAAATACTTTATTCATAAACATCGCAAGACCTCTTTCGTGCTGTTCTGATAAGTATTGAGGAAGAAGAAGGTGTGGGGCAAAGGGTATAGTGTTCTTTGCAACAGCAAATCTGGAATACATTCTTGCGTTTGCTGTATTTCTTTCTATATCACCGGAATAAGGACTGCAGATATAAACCATAGGTCGGAAGGCGGCGGCTTTTCGTGCCGCTCGCTCTTCCTTTTCAATTTTTGTCAAGGCCTCATATGTAACCGGGTCGAAGTAACCCTCTGCGTTGTATTTATCAATCGACATATTTTTTCTCCCTTTCAATATTTGGAAGAATACCGTCTGACTTCAAAAGCTCATATATAAACAATCTACCTTTTTGCGTCCAATAGGTATGCGGCTTTGTATGAACTGTTCCGTCACTACCGGAATAGCTGTTCGTTTTAGTGCTTGTGTAACCTAACTCTGAGTATTTCTGATACAAAAGCCATATCTTATTGCCCTGCTTGTACTGCACACCTTTTTTATGAAGATATTGATTCATTCGGTTTGCACTCCAACCGTAGTCCTTCGCAATTACCGAAATTGCAACAAGGTCTTTGCAGTTAAGAACAACATCATAGTATGATGCTTTTGGTTTCATCTCTGAAATCTGCTGTTTCTGAACAGCCACAGTTTCCGTTAACAATTTTGTTTTCTCTCGCTCAGCCTTTAATTCAGTAAGTGCTGCAATCAGCATATCGGGATTGTTCAGAACCTCATCTATTGCATAGATGCCGTGCCTACGGATAGCAGGTAGAACTTCACTTGTAACCCAACGCTTGAACTTTTTAGCATTTGGCAGTTTGCTTGAAAGGATAAGGCTGTAAAGGCCTGATTCATTAATAATCCAGCCACCACGCTGTCCTAAACTCGATAACGATTCGTTATTGAGTTTGTCATCCTCGTCCACATGGTCAGCTATTGCCTTGCTTGGATTTGTGTAACCGAGGATTTCAGCTACATCCTTACCGACAAAATATGGCTCATCATTTATAGTCAATATACGGACAGAGCCAAATTCCGCATTCTTAAAAATCTGTAATTCGCTCATAAGAATTACCTCCTGCATTTTATTGAGGTTGACCCTCTACCTCATAGCCTTGGGAGAGGGTCAGATTGGACAGTTTTAGAAAATTTCTCGCATTTTCTTTTTCGCTCTTTGTAAACGCTTGTAAACCGTATCCCTTTTCAAACCGTTTCTTAGTGCATATTCCTCAGGTGTCATATCATCAAGATAAACTGCGATGATTACATCGGCATACTCAGATTTCAATGCCTTGCGGATTCGTAAGCATAAATATTCATAATCA
>JBJERA010000160.1:0-7385 GCA_051882035.1 Hominimerdicola sp. | reverse complement strand
AGGGAACATTCCAGCACAAGAGCCTCAAACTCCGAATCGGTCACGATAAAATCATAATCATATACATGAGAAACCATTTTCCAAACCTTTGGCAAATGGTCCTGCCCCTTGCGGAAGTAGGAGGTAACACGGTTTTTAAGATTTTTCGCCTTACCAATATAAATGATTTTCTTCATTTTATCTTTCATTATATAACAGCCGGGCGAAGTGGTAAGCTTGGCTGTTTTATCTCTCAGAAACGGCAGTCTGGGATTTTCTTCATCGGTAATATACACTTTATAAACACCGCCTTTGAATTTGACAATGGATAATTTTTTTCCTAGTATGGATTATACCATATTTTGTGACTTTTATCAAGGGCAGTATATGTTTTTGAGAGGCTTTGTGAAAAAGCAGGCGATTTGTGTGTGAAATATATCCACTAAAAAACATATAATATTGCTAAACCTATCATGTTTTTATCACATTGAAAAGTATAATATTAAATATAGAAACAACAACCGGACACAATGGTGCGTAGGTTTTCGGATAAACTCTTAATCATATGAAAGGAATGAATGTTATGAATGAGTTTAACAATAACAATTTTGACAGAAATGATCAAAACAATTTCAATTCCGAAATAAACAACGGTTTCAACGGTTATGGAATGAATAATATGAATGAGGTTTCTTATCAGCCACAGAAAAAGAAATCTGCCGGCAAAAAAATTGTTACCGGGATAGTAGCGATTCTTTGCGTTGCCGCTATTGCAACAACGTCTATTGTAGGCTATACTTTGGTAACAGGCAAAAAGCTTGTTACCACTTCCGATAATTCAAGCTCTGTTGCATCAAAAACTTCTACTGAAGCGGAATCTGCAAGCAGTGTTGACAGAACAAATCTTCCGACTCTGGAACAGCTTTCAACACCTTCCGACGCTCTTTCAATTCCTGAAATAGTTGAAAAGGTTTCTCCGTCAGTAGTAGGTATCTCTTGTATCGTTGACGGCAGTTCCTGCACTGGTACGGGTATTATTATGAGCGAGGACGGATATATTATAACAAACGCTCATGTAGTTGACGGGGCTTCATCAATTTCCGTGCTTCTTCCGGAAAATTATTTGCCAAAGAACGAAAGCAGTTCTAAATCGGACAGCTCTGAAATAGAAAGCGATGAAGAAAATCTCACATATACAGCTGAACTTGTGGGAGCAGATGACCAGACTGATATAGCTGTGCTTAAAATCGAAAAGACAGGACTTACTGCTGTTGAATTTGGTACTTCAAGCGAAATTCAGGTTGGCGAACTTTCTATTGTAATCGGAAATCCGTTGGGATTTTCACTTGCTAACTCTGTGACCGCAGGAATTATTTCCGCAACAGACCGTTCTCTCACAGTTGAGGACAGAACAATGAATCTTATCCAGACGGACGCTTCAATTAACAGCGGTAACTCAGGCGGTCCGCTGATTAACGCATACGGTCAGGTAATCGGTATTACTTCCGCAAAGGTTTCATCAGCCTACGGCGAGGGACTTGGATTTGCTATCCCTATTGATGATGCACTTCCTATTATTCAGGATTTAATGGAAAACGGTTATGTAACGGGAAGACCTAGTCTTGGTCTTTCGGGAACTGACGTTTCAAGCACGCTTTCACAGTATTACGGTATTCCACAAGGTTTTCTTGTTAAAAGCGTAACAGAGGGAAGCGGAGCTGATAAGGCTGGTATTCAGGAAAACGATATTGTAATAGGCATTAATGATACAGTAATTTCTTCTATCAGTGAGCTTAACGAAATTAAAAATAAATTCAGCGTTGGAGATACTGTTAAGCTGACAATTTACAGAAACAGTAAAATGATTGATGTTGACGTTGTACTCGGAGAAGCAACAGGCGAGATTGAATCAAATGATGAGCAGAACGGTAACAACAATAATAATTATGGTTATAATTATGGTTACGATGATTTCTATAATGGATTCGGTAACTATGGCTATGGATATGGATTCTGATTCCATAAAATTAATTTAGTTTTCTTCATATTTTTTTCATATTCTTTTACTTCAAGGCAAGGGCTGCGCTTTAAAGGTGCAGTCCTTGCCTTTTTTATAAAATGTCAAACGGTGGATTTGGTGCATATAATATGATGTCCGAAAAAGCAAAAGGCGGTGAATAAAATGGAAAAAAAAATAATTGCAATGACTTCCATAACCTATGCCATGAAAGCTAAACACTTGTTAGGGTCAATGGGTTATTACTGTGAAATAGAGAGAACCCCGAGAAATATAGGTTCAGGCTGTGGATATTCAATACGGATAAAGAACGATTATGGCGAGATTACGGATATTCTGGACAGAAATCAGATTCCGTACAAAAGCATACTTTCGTCAGAGGAATAGGAGAATAAAATGAACAGAATGAATAACATGATAAACTTTGATAATTCTGCCACAAGCTTTCCAAAGCCTGCAACGGTAAAGCTTGCAGTCAAGGAGGCTGTTGAAAAATACGGCGGAAACCCAGGCAGAAGCGGTCATAAACTGTCAATGGCTGTTTCAGCAAAAGTGTTTGAGGTACGTCAGCAAGCGGCGAAAATGTTTGGTGCAGAGGTGGAAAATACAGCTTTTACTCCTAACTGCACATATGCTCTTAATATGGCGATAAAAGGAATAATGCAGTTCGGAGGACATATTATCATATCAAACTATGAGCATAACGCCGTTTCACGCCCTGTTTACGCTCTTTCTCAAATGCGTGGAGTGGAATATTCCATTGCAGAGGTTTACGACGATACGGAGGCAACAATAAAATCCTTTAAACGTCTTATAAATCCTCACACCCGCTGTATCTGCTGCTGTATCGCTTCAAACGTAACAGGCAGACTTCTGCCTTATAAGGAAATAGCGGAGCTGTGTCGGGAGAAAGGTCTGTGCTTTATTGCCGACGGAGCACAGGCTTGTGGATTACTTGACTTGAAGCTTTCAGACGGAATAAATTTTCTCTGCACCGCAGGACACAAGGCTTTGTATGGTCCGACCGGTACAGGACTTTTGATTTCCGACGGCGAGTACGCTTTATCAACTATAATTGAGGGTGGAACAGGAGCAACCTCGTCGGAGCTTTTACAAACTCCGTTTCTACCCGAAAAAATGGAAAGCGGTACGATAAACACCGTAGGTATTTTAGGTCTTGGAGAGGGCTTGAAATTCGTTTCAGCCAAAACCCCGAAAATTATAAAGACCCACGAAGAAAAGCTTTGCAGACAGTTCATAAGCGGCTTAAAACGCATACCGGACGTGAAAATATACGAGGAAAACGTTTTTAAAGTGCCTATTGTGGCTTTTAATATCGGCGATAAAAGCTCTCAGTCGGTAGCAGGTTATCTAAGTGAAAACGGTTATGCTCTTAGAGGCGGACTTCAATGTGCTGCACTGACTCACAATACTCTTGGTACAACCACGCAGGGAGTTGTACGCTTTTCTCCATCGGCATTCAACACTCCTCAGCAGGTAAACGGACTTTTGAAATGCATACGGACTTTTGAAATGCATAATGAACAATGAATAATATTTATGGATTGCTTAAATAAAAAAGAAATCGAGGTTTGCTTCAAAAGGTAAACCTCGATTTTTTTTGTGGAGAAAATAAAATGTCTTGTAAAATTCAATACAAGTATAGTAATTTAATCTTCCTGATGTTCGTATGTAGGTAAAATCACATACCCAGACTTTGTTCAGGGCAGGCGGCGGGTTAATGCCGTTCATCAGTCGGTACGCTCTGCCGGAGATTATATTTAGCGACAATAATATTGGAAACAAATGACATTAAGAACGCGACAAAGAATTATATTGATGTGACTGTTCTGTGTATGTTATCTATATTATAAATCACTATACTCTTGAAAATGCAGTAAATTTGTGTTATAATAATTTTTAACAATATCATAATGACATTATAATTAGGAGAATTTACATGATATACAATAATATTCTTGACGCAGTAGGGCATACCCCCATGATAAAGCTTAACAGAATGGCTGATGAAAATTCGGCTCGTATTCTTGTTAAATTCGAGGGACTTAACGTGGGCGGTTCAATCAAAACCCGTACCGCATACAAAATGATTACTGACGCAGAGGAAAAAGGGCTTATCCACAAGGATACTATTATCGTTGAGCCAACCTCCGGAAATCAGGGAATAGGTCTTGCACTTATCGGTGCGGTAAAGGGCTATAAGACCATTATAATAATGCCCGACTCGGTAAGTGAGGAACGCAGAAAGCTTGTGGCTCATTACGGTTCGCAGGTAATTCTTATCCATGACGACGGAAATATTGGGGAATGTATTGACAAATGCGTTGATACCGCAATGAAAATGGCAGAGGAAAATCCTGATGTTTTTGTTCCACAGCAATTTTCAAATCCTGCCAATCCTCTTGCGCATAAGCATCATACAGGCCTTGAAATTCTGGAACAGGTAGGCGGTCAGATTGACGGATTTTGTTCGGGAATAGGTACAGGCGGAACAATCAGCGGAATAGGCGAGGTTCTTAAAGCACAAAATCCCAACATGGAAATATGGGCGGTTGAACCTGAAAACGCCGCAATTCTTGCAGGCGGAACGGTAGGAACTCATCTGCAAATGGGCATAGGTGACGGATTGATTCCGGATAACCTTAATCAGAAAATCTATGATGATATTTATATAGTTTCCGATGAGGAGGCAATTTCCACAGCTAAAAATCTTGCAAGACTTGAAGGGATAATGTGCGGAATTTCCAGTGGAACAAACGTTGCCGCTGCAATAAAGCTTGCTAAAAAGCTGGGAAAGGGCAAAACCGTTGTAACGGTTCTTCCGGATACTGCCGAGAGATATTTCTCAACACCTCTTTTTGACGATTAATCATTATATACATTTTATAAAGAAAAACGGGCGAAAATTTGTTCGCCCGTTTTGTTGTTGTATTTAAATTTCGCCTTTACCCGCATTATCCATAATTTTAATAACCTGTGCCATTAAATCGCTTGGCTTTTGCTTTTTGTCAAGCTTAACAGAAAAATAAGGCTTTTCACAGTCAAAAAAGCGTATGCGGTTATTGTAAAATGCCGAAAGAGCTTGAATATGCTCGATTTCCGGCGTAACATAAAAAAGAACATTATCGTTTCGCTGAGTAATTTCCTTAACTCTCAGCCTTGACGCAGAATTTCTTGTCAAAGCAACGTTTACAAGTCCCATAACCGACTTAGGCGGTTCGCCGTAGCGGTCGATAAGCTCGTCAAGTACGTCTGTCGAATCCTCATCATTCTGAATAGATGCAATTTTTCGGTAGCAGTCAATTCGCTGAGCAAGATTTTCAATGTATCTTTCAGGGATGAATGCGTCAATGGAAATATCTACAAGGCAATCCTCAGGCGACGGCGGCGGAGCTTCTCCCTTTTGTTCGGCAAGAGCTTCATTAAGCAGTCGTAAATACATATCGTATCCCACAGCCTCCATGTGACCGTGCTGTCGTCCGCTTAAAATAGAGCCTGCACCTCGAATTTCAAGGTCACGCATAGCAATGTGAAATCCCGAACCGAATTGAGTAAATTCCTTGATAGCGTCAAGTCTTTTAGCCGCAATTTCAGTGAGAACCTTTCCTCGTCTGAATGTGAAGTATGCGAAAGCTCGTCTGTTTGAACGTCCCACACGACCTCTCAGCTGATAAAGCTGTGAAAGCCCAAGCCTGTCAGCGTCCTCGATAATCAGCGTGTTTACATTGGGAACGTCAACGCCCGTTTCAATAAGAGTGGTGCATACCAGAATATCAATTTCTCTGTCGATAAGCTGCCGCCAGATTTCCGACAGCTCATTCTCCGAAATCTGTCCATGGGCAACTCCAATACGAGCCTCAGGAAGCATTGCCTGCAACTGAGAAACAGTCCGTTCAATGGTGTCAATTCGGTTGTGAATGTAATAAACCTGTCCGCCGCGTCTTAATTCTTTGTTTATCGCCTGAGCGATAACTCCTGCATTATGTTCGATTACATAGGTCTGAATAGGGTGTCTGTCCATAGGCGGTTCTTCAATTACCGACATATCCCTTATGCCGCTTAACGCCATATTGAGAGTTCTCGGAATAGGTGTAGCAGAAAGTGTAAGCACGTCAACTCCCTTGAAGTTCTCTTTGAATTTTTCCTTGTGAGCAACTCCGAAACGCTGTTCCTCATCGATAATAACAAGTCCCAAATCCTTGAATTTAACGTCCTTCTGAACAAGTCTGTGAGTTCCGATAATAAGGTCGATAGTACCTCTGTTCAGTTCTCTTATGATAGCCTGCTGTTCCTTTGGCTTTCTGAAACGTGACAAAAGCTCCACCTTAACAGGAAAATGCTCGAAACGTTTTATAGCTGTCTGATAATGCTGCCATGCAAGAACCGTTGTCGGCACAAGTATAGCAACCTGCTTGTTGTCAAGAATTGCCTTGAATGCCGCACGCAATGCGACTTCTGTTTTTCCGAAACCAACGTCACCGCACAAAAGTCTGTCCATTGGCGACGGTTTCATCATATCGTCCTTGATTTCCTGAATGGATTTTAGCTGATCGTCGGTTTCCTGATAGTCAAATCTCTCCTCAAAATCAGCCTGCCAGTCATTATCCGGAGAAAATGCAAAACCCTTAGCCTGCTGACGTTCAGCGTACAGCTTTGTAAGCTCCTCCGCCATATCCTTCACAGCGGCTCTTACTTTTGAACGTGTTTTGTTCCATTCCATTGAATTAAGCTTGTTAAGCTTAACTCCGCCATCATCACGAGGTCCGATATATCTTGAAACAAGGTCAAGCTGTGTAACGGGAACATAAAGCACGTCCGTTCCTGCATATTTAATAGTGATATAATCCTTTGTAACTCCGTTGGTTTCAAGGCTTTTTATTCCGGTGAATTTGCCTATTCCGTACATGGAATGTACAACAAGGTCGCCGTTCTGAATATCCGAAAGAGTCTTGATTTCTTCCCCAGCCTTGTGCTTTTTCTTACGCTTTTTCGCCGACATTGCCTTCATCTGTGTAATGGCGGCACATTTTATGTCGGGATAATCAAATCCTCCCGAAAGACTTCCTGTTCTGACGTAAACCTTGTTTGGAATTATTTCGTATTTTTCGCCCAAAGCCTCAGCAGGAATACCTGCCTCAACCAAATCCTTTACAATAATCGGAACAGTTTTCTCCGAACCTGCAAGCACAACGGTGCAGTAATCATTTTCGCAGAGAGTTTTAAGCTCCTCTTCCAGAGTAACAATATTTCCGCCCCATACCGCAGTCTGACGGCAGTCGCAGTTTATAAGCTTTTTAAAGTTGATCCCGTTATTTGAACGCATAAAAGCGTCAAGAAACACAGACTTAGTTTCGGTGATTTCGGACGT
>JBJERA010000159.1:0-7397 GCA_051882035.1 Hominimerdicola sp. | reverse complement strand
ATCAAGTCTGACATTATCGACAAGAGAGAGGGTTCAGAGTGGTTCTGGGAAGTTTCATATGACCACAAGCCTTTTGAAAACAGAGAAATTGCAGGCCCATGGAAGTGTCCATACCACAACGGAAGAATGTGTATGGAAGTTATATCCAGAGAAATTGATTTCTGATAAAAAACTAAAAACCGTTTCGGAATCTACTATTCCGAAGCGGTTTATTTTTATTCCTTTATGATTTTAAAGCACACCGTATTTTCATTTATAAGCGGCTGATTATATTCAAAATAAACTATTCCCGAAAAATCCGCCTTTATTACAGAAACGGTTTCTCCGTCCAGAGGATTAATAATTTCCCCAAGAATTTCATTTTCTTCAATATTTTTGCCTACTTCTGTTTTGGAAATGAAAATTCCCCCTGCTTCGGAACGTATCTGTTCAATACTTGATTCTGAAATTATTTCAGTATGATATGCTGTACGAATTTTCTTTGTGATAATTCCCGTATTAAACATAAATCTGAGAATTGCAAGAACTGCCTCCTGAGCAGATTTTTCGTCAATCTTATCCGTTTCGTTTGTATACATTGAAAAAGCCTTTGTTTCCCACACCTGCCAGTTATAATTTAAAGTAGTGGTATCATACGGTCTTGGAGTTCTGATTATTCCAAATTCCATTCCGAAAAGTTTCATAAGACTGCTGTCTGTAAATCCCGTTTCCATAAGCTTTACATGAGACAGAAAGTTTCCCGGCTGATAAAAGCTTGCAAGCTGAATTCCGTATTTGTATCCTTGCAATTTGGTAAAAATTCCGTCCGCAATACGCTGAGTGGTTTCTCCCAAATCGTAGCCCGGAAACATTCTGTTAATATCTGTATTATCCATTGCCCAGAATCTCTTTCCGATATTCATTGAATAATAGTTTACGCAAGGAATCACCATAATCTCTTTGTCAGAGGCAATTTCGCCCTTTTTTTCAAGCTTTTTAAGCTCTTGAATAAGCTGAGAGCAAACATACATCTGCTGGACCTCATTACCACGAAAAGCGCCTACGATAGCTAGTGATTTTTCACCCGAACCGAATTTAAAACCTGTTACGTCAAGACTTTCACGATATGGGGATTTGAGCGAATAAAGAATTTCCTTTCTCATCTTCCCTCGCCTCCTTTATCCTGATTATCACTTAAAATTCTCGCCAGCAGAGAACCGCCGTACACAATGGGATATTCACGAAGTGTAAATATCATTCCATCGCATACCGCTGTGATCTCTGCCTCGACCTTGCTTGTCAGCGGATTAAGTACATCGCCTATATGGTCACCCTTTTTAACCATATCGCCAAAATTTGCAACAGGAACAAAAATCCCCGCTGCACTTGAATTTACAAAACCTACTGCGCCGTTCATTGAAACAATCGGCTCTCTTACAGGCTTGGCTTCGCCTTTCCACATACCTATTTCTTTCATAAGATTTATAATTCCGTCGAAAAGCTGAAAACAATATTCCTTTGTTATCCTCATTCCTACACCCATTTCCACCACCAGAGTTTTAGTCCCTCTTGTGTTAAGACTGTGGGCAAGAGTTGATTCCAAAACGGTTGCCGATTCATGTACCCATATAAAATCCACATTCAGCATTTTTGCATAAGGCACAAGAGTTTCAGCCGTAGGAACGCTTATTCTTATTTGTGGCAGTTCTTTGAGAAAAATATTGCTTGAATGAACGTCAATACAAATATCTGCGCCGACAATATCATCAATAATCGCCGAACAGACTGTTTCCATCATTGTGCCGTCTTTGGAGCCTGGGAAAATTCTGTTCATATCCAAATCAAAAAGCGGGATTCCTCTTGTAATGGAGTCGATACCCATTGGATTAAGCGCAGGATAAATATCTACCTTTCCGTCAAGGTAATCTATATTATCATTGATATACTTTCCAAGAAGATAAGCAAGATACTGACCCTCCAACTCATCGCCGTGTATTCCCGTAACAATGCACAGACGCTTTGAACCATTACCGTGTTTTATAGAATTTTTTTTGATAATCAAGCTTTCGTTTACCGCAAGTTCAGCCTGCGTAACCGTTTTTATCACTTTTTTACTCCTCCAATCCGATTAACAACACCGCACACATTAAATTGTGCGGTGTTGCCTTAATAATTTTCAGTAAGCTGAGACGTTATCAGCTGAAGCTGTTTTGTATATGCACCGAACATAACTCCTCTGTCGATTGAACAATCTGAAAAATCACGTCCCTGCGACAGAACCAGATATTCTTCCGTCACCTTGCAGTTGTTTGCAGGGTCAAATCCTCTCCAACATTCACCGTTCCAAAGTTCCAACCAGCTATGAGTTTCACCGTCGCAGCAGGCAAGTCCGGCTATATACCGACAGGCAATCCCGTCCATACGCAGTACGGAAAGCATTATATGTGTAAAATCCTGACATACACCCTTTTTCAGTTCAAACGCCTGAGATGCAGTAGTGTTAATATCAGTCACTCCCTTTTCGTATTTCATAAATTCAGAAAGACGGTCGGAAAAATAAGCAGCTCTGTCCTCAGGTAAAACTGCTGTGCAATTATCTTTGATTTCATTATACCATTCTATCAGAGCATTGTCAGGCGCAGTAAATTTTGACTGATATGAATAACAAGGCATAAAATCCTTACGCTTCCTAGAAATATCTATTTCGGCGCATCCGCTTATTTCAAAATCAAGAAAGCGATGCTCCTTTTTAAGATAGCCCGTCGTAACGTTGTTGCCAAAAGCGTCAATCGTTTGTTTTGTAGGTACAAACGGAGAAACTTTCAGTTCGCAGGAAACAATATGCTGTGTTTCACATTCAGGCGGAATGCACCTTAAAGCAAAAGAATGGTCATGTACGTTATTATCAAATGTAAGCTTTGTAGAAAAGAAAAAGTTTAATTTTTTCACTCTGTCACATCCTTTTCAGCTCATAAAAATCATAAGCCTAATTAAAAATTATTTTGAGGGTTCAAACAAACGGCTGAGACTTTGCAATGCGCTGTCTGCCGATTGTGTATAGTCGTCACCCATTCCCATTATTTCCACCAGTACAGACAGCTGTTTCGTATTATATCTGTATGGAGTGTTTTTTGGAACATTCCGAAGATTTGAACATAGTCTTTCAAACTCCATTTCAATCATGCAAAACGGATATTTCAAACGGAAATAAAGGTCGAGTCTTTCAATAGATTTTCCGCAATAAATGATTGTTTTGATTTCATCATCATAAATGACATCGTCAATACAGCCCCAAAAACCAAAAAGTATGTCTTCCAACGGAAGCAGCGACAATCCAAGACCTTTTTCTGAATATTGAGCTTTTTCCAGCTTATCCATTGCCATTTGCAGAAATGAAAGCGCTTCGGTAGAGATTTCCTCTCTAAGAACAATACCGTTATCATAAGCACGTTCCAAGCTGAAAGCCGCTGAATTAGGATTATTGCTGTTATAAAGAAACTGTTCCATAAAATTCTCTGAGCTATCATAAATATCTGAAATTCCGAAACATTTCAAATAATCCCCATAAAGCTCAGGATTATGGTCAATCATTCTGTCATATAATTTTTTCAATGCTTTTAAGGTGGTAAATGCCCTTTCTGTATATCTGCCCAGCCAGAAAAGGCGTTCGCTGTGTTCTAACGAGATAGTACCCATGTGTCTTTAAAGCCTCCTCCCTGTGATGAATTTACTACGAATGAATCCGGATTTCGGGAAAATCTTGTAAGTCCCGAAGCCCACACTTTTGTTTTCTTGCCTGAAAGAACAAATGCCCTCAGGTCAGCCTTGCGCATTACCTGCTCCCCATCTTCGAGTATAGGAAGGTCAAGGAAATCAATGACCTCCTGAGCAATAAATCGTCTTGGCTCATTAATAATGGTATTTCTGAACTCATTAAGCCGCTCAGATGAAAGCTCACTTCCGAAAACCACTCCATAACCGCCTGCCTCAGCGACGTCCTTAATCACCAGCCTATCAAGATTTTCAAGCACATAATTTCTGTCATCTTCATAAAACGGCAGATATGTAGGCGCATTTTTCAGAATAGGCTCTTCATTGAGATAATACTTAATCATCTTCGGAACAAAATAATAAATACCCTTATCATCGGCAACTCCGTTTCCCGGTGCATTTATAATGGCAACATTGCCTGAGCGGTAAGCCTCCATAAGATTTGGGATACCTATAAGCGACTGAGGTTCAAAGGTCAGCGGGTCAAGATATTCGTCAGAAATACGTCTGTAAAGTGCTCCTACCTTGGTCTTTCCACCCGAATATGTTTTATGATAAAGAATATTGTCCTCCACAAACAGCTCGTCATTCTGAACAAGTACTGCGCCGGTCAGTTCTGCAAGATATGAATGTTCAAAATAAGCAGCATTGCATCTTCCCGGTGTAAGAATAGCGTTTATTCCTCCGCAGTTTGAATAATCCATTGCGTCCTTTAACAGCTTTGCATAGTTGCGGTTGTCCACAATATCATTGCTGGCAAAGGCGTCAGGGGAAGCAATTCGTGTAAGCTCTCTTGCGATCAACGGATAAGAGGCTCCCGACGGGATCCTCAAATTATCTTCAAGAATATACCATTCGCCGTCTTTACCCTGTACCAAATCAATACCAGAAATATGACTGTAAATTTCGTTTGGCGGAGTTATTCCCTCACATTGAGGCAGATAACCGCTTGAAATGTAAACAAAATCCTCAGGTACAACGTTATCCTTGATAATATTTTTTTCGTGATAAATATCAAAAAGGAACTTATTCAGCGCATCCACTCTCTGAATAAGTCCCTTTTCAATACCTGCAAAATCTTCTGCGGAAATAATTCTTGGTATAGGGTCAAAAGGAAATAGCTGTTCTTTAAATATTCCATTTTTATAAATTCCAAACTTAACTCCATATCTTCTCAGGAGCTTGTTTATTTCAGCTGCGTTTCCAACCGGTGTCGCAGTCAACTGATTATTAAGCTTGATATTTGTCATAATATTCACATCCTGTCCTGAATAAATTTTTAGTCCTACCGGATAAAAGCTGATATTTGCAAAAACAAATATAAATAAAAAAACGGCACTCCATCAAAAAAATGGAGCGCCGTTGCTTCGGTATTTCTATGCTTACATTATAAACCTTTAACTCTATTTTGTCAATAGATATGTCGAAATTTGTCATAAGCGATAAAATCAGAGTAACTGAACTTTATAAATAAAGTCATTCTGCCAAAAATGTGAGTATGATAACTCATTTTTACTAAAAAACACCTTAGTCAATCAGCCAAAGACATTTTGCTCGCCTGAGTCACAATGGCAGGCAAAGATGCTTTTAGGGTTAAAAAGGTATAATCTATCAGCTTTTTGCGGTCATAAGGCTTATTGTTTTTCAAAAGTTCTACAATTTTTCCGGTAAGAGCCTCTGTATAAAAATCACATACGAAATTTAGATACTCTTCCTCCACTTTTACACCGACATTTTCCTCTACGCCTTTTATTATAGTCATCATAATTCCGTTAAAATCCTTGTAAAAAAATCTTTTGAGTTCGTCCCTGCCCATACAATCGTAAGCACAGTTAAGAATATGCTTATTTTCCTCTACATAGTTAATTACAAAATTTATTGCGTCCTCGTAATCAAGCAGCATATCGAAATTTTTTACAACCTCAACGGCTTCTTCTTCTAAAATCCATTTGAGCAATGCCTGAATATCCTCAAAATGATAATAAAAAGTCTTGCGGTTTATTCCGCAGTCGGCTACAATTTCACTTACAGTTATTTTTGAAAGCGGCTTTTTCTCCATGAATTTTTTGAGAGAAGCCGCTATTGTTTTTTTAGTATTTAATGTCGTTACTTCATGTTTCATTATTATCAGCCTTTCTATGTATTTCTAAGTTTATTATACATCTGTCCGTGATTATTTGCAACCAATAATTCCACACATTTGACCGCCAAATTTTTCGAAATGTCCGAAAATCCCACAGCTAACCACCATTGACCGTTGAGAAAATCCCATGCGGTTACTATAATGTATATTGGAAAGGAGAGTTGTCATGAATAAACCAAAAACTTACAACTACAACATTTTGCTATCCGCTCCAATCGGAAAAAAGAGCGGAACAATGACCGCCGTTGTCATCGACGGCAAGCTTGAAGGTCTGCTGCGTATTATGAAAAACGAAAATTACTACAACGGTCAAATTGACGAAAAAGGTAATTGTGAAATCAGCGGCAATATCAAAACCCTTATGGGAACTGTGGAATATAGCGGCACAGGTTATCTGAACCATACAAGCATTGAGCTATGCCTAAACACAGGAAAAATCAAGCTTAAAGTTTCAGGCGTGTCTGAAAGCAAGGGAGGAGGAAAGCCTTGAAGAAATTTTATGAAAAAATCACCGCCAAACCTAAGCTTGTAACTGCAATTTTTATAATACTTACAATAATCTTTGCTGTGTTAAGACAGTTGGTTTCGGTCAACTATGATATGAACTCATATCTACCCGATGACAGCAAGTCAACCGTTTCTATCGACGTAATGAACAAGGAATTTGACGGCGGTATACCAAACGCAAGAATTATGATTAAAAACGTAACCGTGCCCGAAGCTTTGAAGTACAAAGAAAAATTCAAGGCAGTCCAGGGTGTTTCCGGTGTAACATGGCTTGATGATAATGTGGACATTACCCAGCCTCTTGAAGTAATGGACGGAGATATAGTTGAAAATTACTATAAAGATAATACCGCATTGTTTTCCGTAACCATTGAGGAAGACTACATTCTTGACGCAGTTTCCGAACTGAGGGAAATTGCAGGCGAAGAAAACGCTCTGGAAGGCTCGGCAATTTCAACCGCAGTTGCAACAGAAAGCACCGTCAGCGAAATTGCACAAATAGCCATAATAGCAGTTATATTCGTGCTTTTGGTGCTAATCTTAACCACAACCTCTTGGGCAGAACCTTTTGTAATTCTCCTTGGACTGGGAGTAGCCATTATGATCAACATGGGAAGCAATGTGATTTTCGGAGAGATTTCCTTTGTTTCAAATGCCGCAGGAGCAATTTTACAGCTTGCTGTTTCCCTGGATTATTCGGTATTTCTCCTGCACCGCTTTGAAGAAAGCAGGAAAGAAATTTCCGACCCAAGAAAGGCAATGATAGATGCATTGTGCAAGTCCACAAGTTCCATTCTTTCAAGCGGTCTTACTACCGTAATCGGATTTGCGGCTCTTTGCCTGATGAGATTTAAAATCGGCCCTGACTTAGGACTCGTGCTTGCAAAAGGAGTTGCACTCAGCCTTATCTGTGTATTTATTTTCATGCCGAATTTTATTCTTATAGTTTACAAGCTTATAGACAAAACTCATCATCGAAGTTTTGTTCCGAAATTCA
>JBJERA010000158.1:0-7448 GCA_051882035.1 Hominimerdicola sp. | reverse complement strand
CATTGCCTTTGCTCTTTTTATAATTGAGCCGGTTTCCATATCCCCACCTCTGGCTTTCTGAGCCGACATAATCTTGTCCGTTTCCTCGATAAGCGTAGGAATAAATCTCAGTGCAATAGTCATCATCATTGCAAGCTCGTGAACAGGCACTTTGATTTTTTTTAGCGGTGAAAGCAGTCTTTCAATAGCGTCGGTCAAATCAATAGGTGAAGTAGTGTATGTCAAAAGGGACGTTCCCACAATAAGACAAATAATTCTTACAACCATGAATACCGCTGTACTTACACCCTCGTCAGTTATCTTGATAAATTTCCATTCAAAATAAGGGTCACCAGATTTTATGAAAAAAATGTTCAGCAAAGCCGTAAAAACAATAATCGGCACGATTGGTTTCAAGCATTTTCCCATAAGCTTTGCGGGAATTTTAGTTATCGCAAAGGTAATAATAGTAAAAGCAATTCCTACACAAAGCCCCCATATACTATCGGCAGAAAATAGCAGAACTATAAAAACACCCGTAAGGATTATTTTTATTCGTGCATCCAGCTTATGAACTATGGAATTTCCGGGAAAATATTGTCCCAATGTAATATCTTTTATCACGGTATATCCTCCCTAATCAAAGTTTCGCTTTCTTTTCCAGCATTTCAAGCAGGATTTTTTTCGCATAGTCAACCGTATAAACGTCTTCCTTAATATCAACACCCATTGCTTTAAGCCTGTTTATTACCCTTGTAACCTGAGGAACGGCAAGTCCCATTTCTTCAAGCTCTTTCGCATGGCTGAACACCTTAATAGTATCCTCATAACAGAACAGCTTTGAATTATTCATTACAAGGATTTTAGAAACATTCTTTGCAATATCCTCCATTGAATGGGAAACAAGCAGAACCGTATTTTTCATCTGCTGATGATATTCTCTGATAAGCCCTAAGATCTGTTCCCTGCCCTTTGGGTCGAGTCCCGACGCTGGCTCGTCAAGAATAAGAACCTTCGGCTGCATTGCCATTACTCCCGCAATAGCAACACGCCTTTTCTGTCCGCCCGAAAGCTCAAAAGGCGACTTGTCAAGGATTTCAGGAGCAAGACCTACCATTTTAGCCGATTCTTTTATTCTTTTGTCGATTTCCTTATCGTCAAGCCCCATATTTTTAGGTCCGAAAGCAATATCCTTATAGCAGGTTTCCTCAAAAAGCTGATATTCGGGATACTGGAAAACAAGACCTACCTTAAACCTGATAGCCCTCAGTCTTGCCTTATCCTCCCAAAGCTTTTCGCCATCAATATAAACCGAACCGCTTGTAGGTTTGAGAAGGCCGTTGAAATGCTGAATAAGCGTTGACTTACCCGAACCGGTATGTCCGATAACACCCACCATTTCGCCTTCTTCAATTTCTATATTAACATTGTCCACAGCAACCTTGCGAAAAGGAGTTCCATCGCCGTAGACGTATGACAAATTTTCTGTTTTAATTACTGACATTTTTCTTTCCTCATTTAATTTCTGCTCTGCTTATTTCAGCATTTCAAAAAGCTTATCAACACATTCATCCTCGGTAATTATTTCCGTGGAAATATCATAGCCCGCTTTTTTAAGCTCCCATGCAAGCTCCGTAACCTGAGGTACGTCAAGACCTAGATTTTTCAAGGTTTCTACCTGAGAAAAAATCTTTTTCGGAACGTCGTCCAGCAATATTTCTCCGTCGTCCATAACAACAACTCTGTCAGCCTGAGCCGCTTCCTCCATGTAATGAGTTATAAGCACAATAGTAACATTCTGCTCCTTATTAAGCATTTTTATTGTTTTCATAACCTCATTTCTGCCGTGAGGGTCAAGCATTGCTGTCGGCTCGTCAAGCAGAATACAATCAGGCTGCATTGCAATTACTCCCGCAATCGCCACACGCTGCTTCTGACCTCCCGAAAGCTTATGCGGAGCGTGTTTTCTGTACTCGTACATATCAACAGTCTTTAATGCTTCATCCACACGCCTGCGGATTTCCAACGGTTCAACTCCCATATTTTCAAGGGCGAAAGCCACGTCCTCCTCAACGATTGTTGCAACAATCTGATTATCGGGATTCTGAAAAACCATGCCTGCTTTTTGTCTTATTGCAAGCAGATTATCAGGGTCAAGAGTATCCATTCCGTCAACATAAACTGCTCCCGACTCAGGAATATTTATAGCATTAATACACTTTGCAAGAGTGGACTTTCCCGAACCGTTATGCCCGAGAACAGCCACAAACTCGCCTTTTTTAATATTCAGATTAACGCCTTTGAGAACCTTTGTTTTTACAGGCGGTTCTTCGGCATCATTCACATAAGAAAAATTCAAATCCTTGATTTCGATAAAATTACTCATTTCATGCCCTCATTTTGTTGAGAAAAAATAGTTTTAATAAGAATTATTTCTTGTCCTTATTGTCCTTTTTTGAACAAGTCCTCAGCCTTGTCTTTGAGTTTTTCAAAGTTTTCCTTTGTAGCAAGTTCCTTAGCCTTTTCTTTGACTTCATCAGGTATTTTATCATCAATATTATCAATAGTTTTCTTGATATCGCCCAAATCCAGTCCCGTTTCTAATTCCTACGTTTAATGAAATTATTCCTCGGTAATCGGTGTAACGATAGGCTTACCCTCACTGTCGACCATAACAGAAAGTCCGCCTGAATAGCCGTCATAGTGATATATATAATTTACTCCGGTTTCCTTATCGACCCAAATTTCTGTTCCTGTCATTTTACCCTGTGAATAAGTCTTAATAAATCTTTTATCCTTTGACATTTTTAGTCCTCCAATGTAAATATTTATTTTGTCCAAATTGCAGTTGAGCCGCATGGTAATGCTCCGCCCGTCGCCTCAACAGGCAAACCGATTTCGTCAGCAGTAACGCTTCCGCCGAAACGAGTTTTCAGTACGTCGCTTAAAATGTAAGCCATTACCGACGGCGAAAGTCCCGTAGTATAGCTGTTAAGCAGGAAAAACAGCGGATCATCAGAAAGCACCTCTGAACAGGTTTTTACCAAATCATAAATGCAGTCTTCAAGTTTCCATACCTCTCCTCCTGGACCTCTGCCGTAGGAAGGCGGATCCATAACTATTGCGTCATAGGTTTTTCCTCGTCTGATTTCACGCTGAACAAACTTTTCGCAATCATCCACAAGCCAGCGAATAGGTTTGTCGGACAATCCCGATGCCTGGGCGTTTTCCCTCGCCCACTGAACCATGCCTTTTGATGCGTCAACGTGCGACACGCTTGCCCCCGCATTCGCACAAGCAAGAGTTGCTCCCCCCGTATAAGCGAAAAGGTTCACCACCCGAATTTCTCTGCCTGCATTTTTGATTTTGTCAGACATGAAATCCCAGTTTACTGCCTGTTCAGGGAAAAGCCCCGTATGCTTAAACCCTGTGGGACGAATAATAAATTTTAAATCTCCGTAATTTATATTCCAGCTTTCAGGAAGTTTTCTCTTGTACTCCCATTCGCCTCCGCCCTTTGAAGAACGGTGATAAACTCCGTCAGCCTTACCCCACATATCAGAACGCTTAGGAGATTTCCAAATAATCTGCGGGTCGGGACGAACAAGAATTTTTCCTCCCCAGCTTTCAAGCTTATCGCCGTCCGTAGTATCTAAAATTCTGTAATCTTTCCAATTTTCTGCAATTCTCATCGTTTATCTTCCTTTTTTGCTTAATTCATCATGATATAAAACAGGGGAAGCCATGCCTTTTTTCATATAATGATTTGGAAGTCTTTTGTTAACAAATAAATTTCGTACTTCTTCTGATGCTTGTTTTCCATCAAACATACATCTTCCAGGACAATCAGGTGCATTATACCACGAATCAACTTTAAACACATCAATAATTACACCGTTGTGTGAAGCCAAAACGTATGGTATTTTATTAATTCTGTTCAGATTTACTTTCCAGTGCTTTCTTACAGTTTCGTATACACTTCCTCGTTCACCTAACCAATATGAATTAATCTTTATTATACAATATTCCAAATCGTCAATATCCTTGAATGTTTCACAAGATAATTCTCTTTGTAATACTTCTGCATTATTTACACCACGTTCAACTGCATACCCACCTTGTATATTGGTTAAACCAGCATAACAATCTATCAATGCAGCTTCTACTTCAAATGCTTCCTTTTCAGTCAGACCATATCGCTGTATAATGTGTATAACTTCAAGTCCTGAATTCCTTATATCTCTAATTTGTTGAATTTTGGAAGAAACATCATCTTCTTTACTGTCAACATAAGATTCACCTTCATAATTTTTTAGTGCATCATTAATATGTGCAAAAATTCTGTTGCCTTTACCTTTTCCCACATAAAATGTTTGCCCTGTCCTTGGGTCAATAAGCCTATACACATAATATTTAAGCTGTTCTATTACATCTGATGTAAACACCTATGCTTCCCCCTTAAAAATCCTTTTTACATTTTCTCGATAAGTTCAGCAATTCTATGTGCATAGTCAGTAATAATTCCCGTTCTCTTTCCCTCGATCATTACACGAACAAGTGGTTCTGTTCCGGATTCACGAACAAGAATTCGTCCGTCATCTCCCAATTTTGCGGAGTATTCTTCAATAGCGTCGATAACAGCCTTTGTCTTTTCCCACAAGCCTTTTTTATCTGCTGTAATTTTAACATTCACAAGCACCTGAGGATAACTTTCCATACAAGACGCAAGTTCGCTTGCCTTTTTGCCTGTTTTCACCATAATTGTAAGCAGTTTTGTACCTGTAAGCTCACCGTCACCTGTATTTGCGTTGTCAATAAGAATAATGTGTCCCGACTGCTCTCCGCCGATATTGTAACCGCCGTTCTGCATTTCTTCAAGAACATATCTGTCGCCAACCTTTGTTGTAGTGGCAACAATCCCCTTTTCCTTCGCAAATTTAAAGAAACCAAGATTCGTCATAACAGTAACAACGCAGGTATTATTCTTTAAAGTTCCCTCATTCTTCATAAAATCAGAGAAAATCGCAAGCATTTTATCTCCGTCGATAAGCTCGCCGTTTTCACCTACCGCAAGACATCTGTCAGCGTCTCCGTCAAAAGCAAGACCTACGTTGCAGTTATTCTCCACAACAGCTTTCTGCAAAGCCTCAATATGAGTTGAACCACAGTTTTCATTAATATTGGTGCCGTCAGGCTTGTTGTTTATAAGCACACATTTTGCACCGAGTCCCTCAAAAATTTTCTGAGCGCACACGGAAGAAGAACCGTTTGCACAGTCGATAGCAACTTTAATTCCCTTGAAATCCACATCAACAGTTTTCATGATATGACGGGCATAATCCCATACTGCGTCTTTTTCGTAGTAAATCCTGCCCAAATCACAGCCATCTTTAAGCAGCATTTCCTCAGGCTTGTCAAGAATAAGCTCTTCAATTTCATTTTCAATTTCGTCCGAAAGCTTAAAACCGCTGCCTGAGAAAAGTTTAATTCCGTTAAATTCAACAGAGTTGTGAGATGCAGAAATCATTACGCCTGCATCGGCATTATATTTTTCAACCAGCATTGCAACAGCAGGAGTAGGCACAACTCCCAATATATGTGCGTCTGCTCCCACAGAGCAAATACCAGATACAAGAGCCGATTCAAGAATATCTCCTGAAATTCTGGTGTCCTTTCCTATAATGATTTTAGCCTTATGCTTTGTTTCCTTTGTAAGTACAAGCGCTGCCGCTCTGCCTATCTGCATAGCAAGTTCACAGGTAAGTTCAGTAATTGCAACTCCTCTGGCACCGTCTGTTCCGAATAATCTTCCCATATCTATAATCTCCTTACGTCTAGTGTTAATTCATAATTAATTGCACCACATAATAGTCATTTATCAAACTATATAATATGTAAGCGAAGCAAACTCCCAATTATACATTGTTAATTACTAAAAGTGCGTCTGTCCGTCTTTGAGAATTCCCAAGTGGTCATATGCAAGCTGAGTTGCACATCTTCCTCGTGGGGTTCTTGAAATAAACCCAAGCTGCATAAGATACGGCTCGCAAACGTCCTCCAACGTGACAGCCTCTTCACCGATTGCAGAGGCAAGAGTTTCAAGTCCCACAGGCCCTCCGCCGTAACCCTTAATAATCATTGTCAGCATTCGCTTGTCAAGACTGTCAAGTCCAAGCTTGTCAACTTCCATGCGGTTAAGAGCAATTTTCGCAATATCGCAGGTAATTCTTCCGTCACCCATAACTTCGGCAAAATCACGCACACGCTTTAAAAATCTGTTGGCAATTCTCGGAGTTCCCCTTGAACGCCTTGCAATTTCCATTGCTCCGTCCTTGTCGCATGGCACTCCCAAAATCACTGCCGAACGCATGACAATATCGCAAAGCTGTTCATTGTCATAAAGTTCCAGTCTTTGAATTACGCCGAAACGGTCACGAAGGGGATTTGTCAGCTGTCCCGCCCTTGTAGTCGCTCCGATAAGCGTAAACTTATTAAGCTCAATTCGTATCGACCTTGCCGCAGGTCCTTTTCCCATGATTATATCAAGAGCATAATCCTCCAATGCAGGATAAAGAACTTCTTCAACCTGCCGTGAAAGTCGGTGAATTTCATCAATAAACAGAACGTCACCCTTTTCAAGATTGGTGAGCAGTGCCGCCAGATCTCCCGGCTTTTCAATAGCCGGCCCCGAAGTCGTGCGGATATTTACGCCCATTTCATGAGCGATAATCGTAGACAGCGTAGTTTTTCCAAGTCCCGGAGGGCCGTACAAAAGCACATGGTCTAAGCTGTCCCCACGATTTTTAGCCGCTTGTATGTAAATTCTGAGATTTTCCTTAACCTTTTCCTGTCCGATATATTCGTCAAGAGTCTTAGGACGGAGGCTTACTTCAAAATCGTCCGTTGTTTCAACTTCCGTTTCTCTCGGCGAAACTATTCGGTTTTCAAAATCAAAATCGCCCTTTTCAATCAATGTGAGCGCTCCTTCCTAAACTGATTAAAACTTAGCAAGCCCGATAAGAGCCTTCTTGATAAGCTCCTCAACAGGCAAAGTCGGGTCAAGCTTTGAAATAACCGACATTGCCTCGCCCTCTGAATAACCCAATACCACAAGAGCCGAAACCGCCTCGTGAACCGCTCCTCCCTCAGGTGCAGAAATTATGGATTCGCCGTCCGAACGAACGGAAATAGTGTTTTCCTTAGCAATTTTATCTTTAAGTTCCAGCACGATTCGCTGAGCAATCTTTGTTCCGATTCCCTTTACCTTAGTGAAAGCCTTTGAATCCCCCGTTGCAACTGCAAGAGCAAACTGCGACGGAGTACACGCCGACAAAATAGCTATTGCCGCCTTTGGTCCGACTCCTGAAACGGAAATCAGCATACGAAAGCTTTTCAGCTCCTCCTTATCGGCAAATCCGAACAAAGATACATCGTCCTCTTTGACTGCAAGATGAGTATAAAGAGTAACC
>JBJERA010000157.1:0-7479 GCA_051882035.1 Hominimerdicola sp. | reverse complement strand
AAAATTACAATAACCTGAGTTTTTTCTCCTATCCCTTTAAGCAAAGCTAAATCAAAAACTGTTGACAATTCAAACGGGTTAGTATATAATATTTATATTGTTTTATTTTGAGGATTGATGGCGATTTATGAATTTTTTATGCGTAGGTTCGGCGCTTTTGCTGTTCCAGTTAAATATTGGCTGGGCGAGTAATTATATAGTCAAGGCTGTGGGCTGTCTGCTATTTTCAGTGGGAGCAAAGGAATTGCTTGACCTTATGGGGCATATGGGTAAAATATACAGTGAAAATATTGATAAATCTGCTCTTGAAAATGATTTTGCAAAACTGAATAAGCTTTATCGTCATTGTCTTATGTCGGCAGGTTTGTGTGCATTATCAGCGGTATGTGTAAAATTAATGCAGGTTATTAATCCTGTGGATTTTGCAATGAATGTTATTTATATATTGCTGGGCGGAGCGACAATTTTTATTTCATTTAATCTGTTCAGAATGGCTTATGTATTTTTGACTGAAAATGATAAGTTAGCTATGAGAGAATTAAGGCTTACAAATGATAAGTCTAATTTAAGACGTTTGGGCGGTTCTTTTTCAAAGCTTTTTATATGCGTTGCTGTAAATTTCGGGCTTGATATTTTAAATCGCTTTGTAAAAATTGACTTTATTTCAAGTATGGCAGGAGTCGGAGTTGCAATTTCAAAAATTCTGTTGTATATTTTCCTTGCTGTGCTTGTTTATAATTTTAATAAGGTACGAATTGACTGCAACAATAAATTTGAAAATGTGTAATTTATTGTTGGCAAAGATATGACAAAATGAGATTTATATAAGGACGCTTGTTTAAAAACAGCGTCCGTTTATACTGTTAAAAAAAGGAGAATTTAAGTGTTATCTGTAATAATTCCTAGTTACAACGAAGAAGGTAACGTTGAGCATACTGCCGACGTAGTTTCGGAACTTCTTGAAAAAAATAATATTGATTACGAACTTGTTTTTATAAACGACGGCTCAAAGGACAGAACATGGGAGCTTATTTCTGGGCTTGCAAGTGCAAGAGAGCATATTGTTGCCGTTAATTTTTCAAGAAATTTCGGAAAGGAAAGTGCAATTTTTGCAGGTCTTGAAGTTGCAAAAGGTGATGCCTGCGTTTTGCTTGACTGCGATTTGCAGTTTCCTCCTGAGGTTATTATTGAAATGTATAATATCTGGAAAAATAACGACGTTGACATTGTTGAGGGACGAAAAAAGAGCCGAGGCAAGGAAAATTTTATTTACAAGACATTTTCTCTTTGGTTCTATCGCATGATTAACGGTTCAAGCGGACTTGATATGAAAGACGCTTCCGACTTTAAGCTTTTAGACAGAACGGTTGTTGATTCTCTTAACAGAATGCCGGAAAGACTTACTTTTTTCCGAGCAATGTCCAGCTGGGTAGGTTACAAGACTGAAAAGGTTTATTTTGACGTTGCCGACAGAGAGGTTGGCGAGTCAAAATGGTCTGTTAAGGCACTGATTAAGTTTGCCATTAATAATATTACATCCTTTACCTCTGCACCGTTGCAGATTGTAACGGTTTGCGGAATTATTACTTTTATAATTTCCATAATCATGGGAATTAACACGCTTTATAATAAAATATGGGGCAACTCGGCGGCAGGTTTTTCTACTGTAATTATATTGCAGCTGCTTACTTCAAGTATTATTATGTTCAGTCTTGGAATAATTGGTTATTACATATCAAAAATTTACGAAGAAATCAAACAGCGCCCCAGATACATTATAAGGGACATTGTTAAAAAGGAAGATAAAAACGTTAAGGAGGATTAAATGGAAAAGACTGCATCAAAATCCAGGTTTTCTATATCAGGTATATGGGATTCTATAAAGCGTTTTTGCGATGAAAAATGGCTGTATTTTGTAATTTTCTTTTTGCCGTCAGCATTAATGCTTGTCGTTTACGCTTTTTTTGAGGTTACACCATTCGGTGATAATTCGGTTCTTGTTCTTGACCTGAACGGTCAGTACGTTTACTATTACGAAGCTTTCCGTGACGCTTTCTGGGGTGACGGAAGTTTCATTTACGATTGGTCGAGAAATTTAAGCGGAGAAATGTTCGGAATATTCGCTTATTATCTTGCCAGCCCGTTTATGCTGATAATTTGCTTGCTGCCACGAACATGGATGGTTATATCCATTATGATTTTGCAGCTTGCTAAAACGGGTACAGCGGCTGTTACTTTTGCGTTTTTCCTTAATAAAACGTCTGCTAAAAAGCCAAAGGACGTTTCTTTGGTAGTGTTCTCATCAATGTATGCTCTTATGGCATATATGGTTGTTCAGTACATGGACCCTATGTGGCTTGACGGACTTATTTATCTGCCTTTGATTTGCTGGGGCGTTCACAGACTTGTCAACGAGGGAAAAATGACTTCCTACATTATTCCGCTGGCGCTTATGTTTATAGCACATTTTTATATCGGATATATGGTAGGAATTTTTACATTCTTGTATTTCTGCTATGTTTGTCTTTCAAAGGACGGAAGAATTCTTCCGAAAAAGTTTTTTTCACGATGCGTTGCTTTTGGTGTAGGTACGCTTATTGCACTGATGTGTGCGGCATTTGTGCTTATTCCTGTGTATAATTCTTTGAAACTTGGCAAGTTTGAATTTACTGAGCCGAACTTTAGTCTTGCAACACAGTTTGATTTTTTGACATTTATCACCAAAATGTTCCCCATGACCTATGATACGGTTTATCCTGAGGGAATGCCTATGATTTATTGTGGAACAGCGGCTTTGATTCTTGTACCGCTTTTCTTCATGAACAGCAAGATTTCAATGAAGGAAAAGGTTTCAAAGGGCATTATTACTATTATTTTGGTAGTGCTTATGTACATTAAGCCTTTGGATATGGCAATGCACGGTTTTCAGGTTCCTAACTGGCTGCCGTACCGATATTCATTTATTTTTTCGTTCCTTATTGTTCTTATGTCTTTCAGAGCTTTTGAAAATATGGAAGGAATTACTGCTAAGAATATCGGCGGAGTTGTCTTTGGGTTTATGGTTTTCCTTTTCTGGTGTGAAAGAGAAAACTACGGTCATTTTCAGATTTTTGAAACAAGAACAGACTCAAATGGAGTAAGCAAAAATGTAATTCAGGGTATTTGGTTATCAATGCTTGCTTTGTGCATATATTTTGCTTTGCTTTATTTGTGGAAGAAATATCCTAAATCAAAAGCTGTTGCAGTTTCTCTTGTTGCGGCAACTTCTGTTGAACTTTTTGCAAATGCAGCCGATACTCTTGAAAAAATAGATGTGGACGTAGCTTACAGCACGGCAACCTCATATGAGCCATATATGTCTAATCTCCGCAATGCGGTTGATACAATTTACGAGTTCGATGACGAGCCTTTTTACCGAATGGAGGCAACTTTCCACAGAACCGTAAATGACCCGATCGGTACGGGATATCGTGGAATTTCCCATTCAAGCTCCACAATGAATGCTCCTGCATTGGTAATGCTTCACAAGCTTGGTTACGCATACGGCGGACATTATACCAAGTATGACGGTACAACTTTTATGACTGACGCTTTGTTTGATATCAAGTATCTTATGAACAAAACAGGCGACACCACTTATGTTGGTTCAAGAGTAAAAGTTCCTGAGGAATATACTCTTACTACTGAAACAACGCAGGGCACATCAACTTTTAAGTTCTATAACAACCCAAACGCATTGGGACTTGGCGTTTCAACTTCTGCTGATATAACAAATGTTCAGCTGAGCGACACAAATCCTTTTGAAAATCAGAATGCTGTTTTCAATGCTCTTATGGGTAATGATACGCAGTATTTCACAAGACTTAACATTATTAACAGCGAGCAGGAGAATGTTACAACTACTCAAATGGGTGACGGACATACAAGATACTATCCGACTGATGCAAATAACGCTGAGTGTCATGTAGATTATATTGTTGAAATGGATAAGGATTCATACTTGTATATGTATCTTCCTACCAATTACGAGAGAAGCTGTAATATCTGGATTCAGGACGAGTCTGAGTATGTTGACGGTGCAAACAATATGACTTATGCGGGACAGTTCTTCGTGGGTGATAATTATTCTATACTTAATCTTGGAAAATTTACTCAGGGACAGCAGATCCGTATAAGAATTACTATTTCTAATGATGAAAATGAGGCTTTCTGGTCTGACCAGTTATTCTATACGTTCAATTATGATATATTCTCAGCAGACTGCTCCGAATTGCAGAAGAAATCTTTCAATGTTACCCAGTTTGACGACACCTATCTTGAAGGAACTGTAACTGCCGACAGCGACAAGGAGGTATTGTTCACAACAGTTCCTTATGAGGAAGGCTGGATAATCAAGGTGAACGGAAAGACAGTTGAGCCGATGAAATCTCTTGACAGTCTTATTACAATTCCGCTTGATGCAGGTGAAAATACAATTACAATGGAGTTTTCTCCGAACTATTGGAAGCTTTCAATTATAATTTCAATATTCGGCCTGTTGCTTGCTATAATGGTATTCTTGTTCGAGTATAAAAACGGCAAGTATATGAGAAAAGTTTTCAGCCGTGTGATGATTAAGGAAAGTTTGGAAGTTAAATCCGAAAATGAAAAAGCTGATTCCTCCGAAACAGAAGTTTTAACAGGAGTTACGGATTTCAGCGAAGGGGCTGCCGACGATTTATCTGAGGACGGGATTTCTATTGACATTGACAAAGTTTATAAGCTCATGGAGAATAAAAATCAGAACTTTTCTAAAACAGACGCAAATACAGTAGAAAAAATGAAAAAAACTTTGACCGATTCACAGGATTCCGACAGCAATGAATAAAATATAAGAATTTTCACTCTTGACAATTATCAATATGTTATAGTATTATAAAGGGGTAAGCAACGGAAGTATCAAAAAAGGTACTTTCGGTGCTTATCTCTTATTTTTTTGAAAGGAAGTTTTGAAAATGGCAGACGTGAAAAGATACAAAAAGAAATTAACAAATTCAGGGGGAGGAATATGCGTTCTCAGTTTTATAGCATTTTTGTTTGCGGTTGGTGGTGCGTGCGTGGATTTTATTGTTACTGCAATTTATAATCAGTATTATTACAATAAAAGGGATTACATATTTGCCTCTGACGCATTTGAATACATAAAAATTTTTGATAAGTCAATAATTCTGGCAGTATTTTCATTTGCAGTAATGTGCTATTTTCTTAGTGCAAGAAGAAAGAAAAAGCTTGGAGCAGGTTTTTCAGCAGTTGTAACCGTTACGTCATTGGCTCTTGCAGTTGAACCTGTTGCGATGATTGTTCAGAAGCTCATGAACGGAGAACTTACTAATGCTGTAAATTATGACAATGATTATGCGAAATTCTATGCTTTTTCTGACCTGATAGCTTGTGCATTGCCTGCATTTTCAAGTTTTTTCATGTTGTTGGCAGGAATAATTCTTATAGGAAGAGTAATTTCTGAGGACTTTTATGTAGAAATTCCTGTTGTGAAAAATATTGCGGTTATGCCTGAGAATAAGGAGGAAAGTTTGCCTGAGCAGAAAGAATTGCCTTATGAAAGCGATAAATCAAATTCTTCTCCTATAATAATTGAGGATAACGTTGAGCCAGCATCTGCGGAGGTTGAAATGCCTGATAACGATGAGGACAGCAAAACATTAGTATGTTCGAAATGCGGTTTTGCCATTTCTGAAAATGCTAAGTTCTGCCGAAATTGCGGTAAGCAGACAGTATAATATTTTTATGATAAACGGGGCTGTTGTGATTGACAGTCCCGTTTTTTATGGGTAATATTACTATTTATATGTGCTGATATAATATTGTAATTAAACTGTTATTGACTTTTTTCTAAAAAAGTCTTATAATATTACTGTCAGCTTGTACATTTTTAATAATGCTGTCTACATTGATTAAGGAGAAAGTTATGGAAAACAACTCTGGAAATAAAAGATCTGCGGCGTCAAGTCCTGCAACAGGTGCGATTGCTATTGTTGTTGTTGGAATATTTGTGCTTTGTGTAATCGTTATGCTGGCTAAAAGCATTTTTACTACTAATTCGGCGGAAGTTCCCGAGGGGCTTGACACAGCTACAATTAATACTAACGAGTCAAGTCTGTCGGATATAACTGAATCAAGTGCAGTTGAAGCGTCAACGGAAAGTTCAAAGACGGACTCTTCTGTTTCTGAAAGCAGCACAACAACTTCTGATGAATCCGGCGAGCCGGAAACTATGGGAACAATGTATGTTACCGAGTATTCTTATCTGCACGTTGCTCCTGATAAGGACGCTGAAAACATTGTATGTATGTCGCCGGGGGTTGCGGTTACGGTTCTTGGATATGAGGATAACGGATATGTTAAAATCACATTCCAGAATATTGACGGGCCGCTGACCGGTTACTTGTATAAGGATTATCTTACAACTTATGATCCTAAGGGTACCACCACTCAGGTAACTACTGCCACGGAGTATTATTATCAGGAAACTCAGCCGTATAGTCAGGATTACGGTTATGGCAACGCTCAATAAACCGATTATAAAACGGCTGTCTTATGGCAGTCGTTTTGATATTTTGAGGTGAATTATGGGGAAGTTCAGGACTTATATTATTTTGCCAAGCGGTGAAAGACTTGATTTTATTCTTGATGTGGGAAAGCGAAAAAAGCTTGCCATATGCGTTTCGGAGGAGGAGCTTATTGTCAGAGTTCCCTTTGGTTGTGGGAAAAAGGTTATCCAGGATTTTATTTTCGGAAATATAGAGTGGATAAACGAAAATTTGAAAAAGTCAGGCGAGCGTGTGGGTCTTCCTAAAAGCTATGAAGACGGGGAGAAGATAAAGCTTCTGGGGGAAATTGTTACGATTCACTATTGTTTTGTCGAGCGGTACAAGCCTGCTGAAATAACGGACGGAAAGCTGAATGTTTATGTTTGCAAGAATTTTACTCATGATTTTGTGAAGAATCAGGTGGATAAACTTATTACTAATCTTGCTGAGGAAAAAATCAAGTGTGCTATGGATAAAATGATTAGTGTTACGGGGTTTTCACCTGCTAAGATTACCGTAAAATTAATGTCGGCTAGTTGGGGCAGGTGTATTTCAAACGGAAATATTTCCTTGAATTTCAAGCTTGTCACTCAGCCTGAGCAGTATATCGAGTATGTTTGCCTGCATGAGTTATGTCATCTTGTTCATATGAATCACAGTAAAGAGTTTTGGGCTTTGGTTGAAAAATACTGTCCGGACTGGAAATACATAAGAGAAAAAATGAAAGAATAATTTTATTTGCGGCGGTTTGCAGAATATTGCGAACCGTCGTTTTTTTGAGTAATAAGGTTATATTTCACATCTTGATAGAATATATTGTTTTAGCAAGCAAAACAATACGAATATTTTTAGGAGGATAAAGCTATGGAAAATACGGAATTTAAAGTGAACC
>JBJERA010000156.1:0-7506 GCA_051882035.1 Hominimerdicola sp. | reverse complement strand
CTTGAAAATCCTGTTAATGCAAATGAGCTTGCCAAAAGATGCAAGGAAAATCTCGGCTGTAAGGCTGTGAGATATTTTAATTCGGGAGAACAAATTTCAAGAGTTGCGGTATGCTCCGGTTCGGGCGGAAGTTTGCTTAATGACGCAATATCTAAAAATTGTCAGGCTTTTATTACGGGAGATATTAAGCATGACGTTTTCATTGACGCTTATAACAAAGGCTTTACACTTATTGATGCAGGGCATTTTTACACCGAAAATATATTTTTTGACGATTTAAAAGATAAGCTATTGGAGAAAATTTCTGATTTGCAGATTGTGGTTGCAGGCTCTTCAAAGGACTTTTTCTCTTATGAAATTTAACCCGAAAGGAGTGTTATAAATGGCACTTGACGGTATATATCTAAGTTTAATTAGAAAAGAGCTTTTGCCTTTGATTGACGGCAGAGTTGATAAAATTCACCAACCTTCACGAGAGGAAATTTCTATGTCAATCCGAACACGGGAAGGCTTGAAAAAGATTATTTTCAATACGGGAGCAGGTACGGCGAGAGTTCATATTACCGAGGCTGAAATTGAAAATCCTAAAACTCCGCCGATGTTCTGTATGTTTCTGAGAAAGCATCTTTCCTCGGGAAAGCTTTGTGATATCAGGCAGGACGGTTTTGAGAGAATTTTATATTTTGATTTTGATGCGTCAAATGAAATGGGCGATATTGTAAGACTTACTCTTGCAATGGAAATAATGGGCAGACGTTCAAATCTGATTTTGATAAACAGCGATGGAAAAATTGTTGACAGCATTAAAAGAGTCGGTCAGGATATGTCATCGGTTAGAATGGTTCTTCCGGGAATGACCTATACTTTACCGCCGAAAGAGGAAAGGCTGAACTTTTTCGAGTGTTCAAAAGAGGATTTTTCTGATAAACTAAATGAATTCAAAGCTTTGGGACTTTCAAAGGCACTTATGAAAGTTTTCGAGGGAATTTCGCCTGTTTTCGCAAGAGAGGCTGAATTTTTCACCTTTCACGGGAGAGAAAAAGCAGTTGAAGATATGTCTGAGGACGATTTAGACAGACTATGGTTTTATGTAAAGAAAATCCGTGAAGAAATATCCGAAAACAAAAATATTTACACTGTTATGCGTACAAAAGAGGGAAATCTTAAAGATTTTTGTTTCTGCGATATTCATCAGTATGGTGCTTTGATGATAACAAAGGATTTTCAGTCACCAAGCCAACTGCTTGATTATTTTTATTCCCAGCGTGACGTTCTTTCAAGAGTAAAGCAAAAGGCTCAGGATCTATTCAAGCTTTTGCTTAATACTACGGAAAGAACTTCCAGACGTATTGAGAATCAGCGTCAGGAATTGAAAGAATGTGCTGAGCGTGAAAAATTCAAGATTTACGGTGACCTTATAATGTCAAATTTATACTGTCTTGAAAAAGGTCAGGGCGTTGCGGAAATTCAGAATTATTATGAGGAAGGCTGTCCTACGGTAAAAATTCTTCTTGATAAAAGACTTACTCCTACTCAGAATGCTCAGAAATATTATAAAGAGTACCGCAAGCTTGATACCGCCGAAAAAAAGTTGAAAGAGCTTATAAAAGAGGGCGAGGAAGAAGAAAAATATCTAGATTCAGTATTTGATTCTCTTACAAGGGCGGTAACAGAGGGAGATATTGCCGAACTTCGTACCGAACTTGCAGAGCAGGGCTATGCAAAATTCGGAAAGCAAAAGGGAAAACCGCCGAAAGCGTTGCCTCCGATGAAATTCAAATCCTCAGACGGATATGATATAAGAGTTGGAAGAAATAATAAGCAAAATGACCGTCTGACCTGCAAAGAGTCCGAAAAAACGGATCTTTGGCTGCATACTAAGGATATAACGGGTTCTCATGTAATAGTTTCATGCGGGGGAGATTTTCCGCCTGACAGAACTATTGAAGAGGCGGCAATTATTGCAGCATATTTTTCAAAAGGCAGAAATTCATCAAGAGTTCAGGTTGACTATACTCACATAAAAAATGTTAAAAAGCCTAATGGCTCAAAGCCTGGTATGGTTATTTTTATAAATAATTACACCATTACAGTTAAGCCTGATGAGGATTTGGTTGAGAAATTGAGAGTTAAATAAAGTTGTTTTTAAGGAGTTTTCATGAACAAACGTTTAGGTTCGGATTTTTTTCATCGGGATTGTCTTGAAGTTGCTCCCGATTTGGTGGGAAAAATACTTGTTTCAAAAATAAACGGCGAGGAAATAAGAGTAAAAATTACCGAAACAGAGGCATATCGTGGGGAAGAAGATACAGCCTGCCATGCTCATAAGGGAAGAACTCCGAGAACTGAAATTCTCTATGGCAAAAGCGGAATCTGTTATGTTTATCTTTGTTACGGTATGCACTGGCTTATGAATGTTATAACAGGTGAAAAAGAACAGCCCCAGGGAGTTTTGTTCAGAGCAGGCGAAAATTTTAATGGACCTGCAAAGCTTACTAAACGTCTTGGGGTAACAAAAGCTCAGAATAAAACTTCATTTGTTAACAGCGAAGAATTATGGATTGAAGATGACGGAACACCCTGCACTTATCATACGGAAAAAAGAGTTGGAATTAATTATGCGGATCAGAAGGATATTGACAAACCTTGGCGGTTTGTTATTGATGAATAAAAATATCTGACTTAATTTGATACAGAGCAATTCTACACGGAAATCAATGTTTTTGCGAGGTAATAAAAATGCTAGAAAAACTAAACGTCAATGATTTTGATAAATTTTACAGACTATTAGAAGAAAGCTTTCCTCCTGATGAGCATAGAACTTATCAGGAACATAAGGAAATGCTTGATAACCCAAAATATTGTATTTATACGGTTCTCGATACCGAAAATAATGATATTAAAGCTTTTATAACAATCTGGCAATTTGATGATTTTGCATTTGTTGAGCATTTCGCAGTAAATCCTAATTACAGAAACAGCGGACTTGGTTCGGAAATTCTCCATGAAATAATGACAATTTTCTCATGCCAGATTTGCCTTGAAGTTGAACTTCCCGATAATGAAACTGCCAAAAGACGTATTGAATTTTACCAAAGAAACGGCTTTTTTGAGAATGAATATCCTTATATCCAACCGCCGATTTCGGCAGGCAGAAAACCAATCCCACTAAAAATCATGACATCAGGAAGTACAATAACACAAGATCAATTCAACAAAATAAAATCAATTCTATACTCCGAAGTCTATAACATAAAATAGAAATAACCCTTACAAATCGGCGAAAAAACGCCAATCTGTAAGGGTTTTATAATTCATAATTAAAAATTGTGCATTGTTAATTGTACATTGATTTGCGGCGTTTCTTTTCTGCATAAAGTCTGTCGTCAGCTTTGTCGATCGCCTCTTTCAGGTCGTAGCTGTTGCAGCAAGTACACTCGTAAAGTCCAAGTGAAAAATCAACTTTGTAAGGCTTGTTTATCTGACGGTTTCGCTCCTCAACAAGTTCTTCCTTACGCTGTTTGATTTCTTCAATGCTGTTATCGTCCTCGCAGATTTCAAAAGCTACAAATTCATCTCCGCCTACTCGTCCAATAATCTTTGATTTTCCAAATAAATCGCACATAAGCTCTGAAATTACTTTAAGAGAAAAATCTCCTTCAAGATGTCCGTAAGTATCGTTTACAATTTTTAAATTGTCCATATCCGCAAATGCAGCAATCATTTTTCTATTATTGTTTTCAGGAAGTTTCATAAATTTTCCCGCCGCAACGTAGAAACCTCGCCTGTTGTAAACTCCCGTAAGTTCGTCAATCTGGGACATACTTTCAAGAGCAAGGTTATTTGAATGCAGTTCCGTAAGAATTTTATCCTGCTGTCTTAAAAGTCCAATAATTTTTACCGCTGCACTAACCTCGTAAACAAGAAATTCCGTATACTGAAAACTTTTCGGTTTTAACTCACAAAAAAGCATACCATACTGAAATTCATTGGAATAAAGGTCTGCAAGAATATAAGTATATCGTCTTTCCTGCGGAAGAAATTTGTTGTCAAACAAATTCTTTGGGGAAATTTCCTGCTCCTCCTGAGGTACAGAGAAAATATCCACTCCCCATTGATAAGCCTTGATCTGCCAGTTTACGTCCTTAGGAAAAATCTCTCGGTTTCTGTAAATCTTAGGCTCGTCAAGAAGATACAAGTAGCTTGTTCCAACATCAAGATAGTGCATTTTCTTCAAGATAAGAGAATAAGCGTTTGTCAGATTATTCTCAAACATAAGAGTATCTCTTACCACAATGTTAGACAAATGTCTTTGCTTAACCTGCTTTTCGTTAAGAATATCAATATTTGAAACTATATCCGAAGTAAATCTTAGATAAATATTTCTGTACAGCTTTTCATAATATTTTCTGTTAGACGCCGGTGATATTTCCAGAAGCCAATCAAAAACTTCACTAAAAACATTCTGCATTTTCATTATAACAGGAATATAATCATAGTTATGTTCTAAGAACATATCAACGTATCTGTAAAGCTGTTTTAAATCTTTATCGTCAGCCTCTTTTTTTATCAAATGCTCATAAATATAACGCATAAACTTTGTAAGGTCAGCCTTCATGGAACTTATCTCATGAAAATCCATATTTTTTGAATAAGTTTCCTTAAATATATAATCCAGAATATTTGAACTTACTTGTTCAAATGTTCCGTTAAGCATATATTTCAGTACAATCTGATTTGTGTCAACATCACAGCAGGACTGTCTTGGAATAAATTCTGTATCAATAGTATGAATATCCAGAGGATTTCCGTCAAGAAATGCAACTGCTTTTTTTACTGCAAGTTCACCCAATTCAACAGCGTCCGCCTTAATTGAGGACAACGACGGTTCCATTTTATGAGCATAAGGCAAATCATCGAAACCTACAACTGCAACATCTTTTCCTATAACAATGTCACGCTTTTTCAGTTCCTTATAAACGGTAGTTGCAATATCGTCATTAACACAGAAAATTGCGTCCAAATCAGGATTATTGTCAATAAGCTGACCTGCCTCAGCACTGCAATATCTGGACAAATCACTTGTCTGAACAATGCTTTCATCATAAGGAATACCATTTTTTAAAAGAGTTTCCTTGTATGTATTAAAACGCTCGATACTCTCCTCATTATTAGGATCTCCGAGCATCATTCCAATTCTTTTTCTGCCTGACTCTTTAATCAGGTAAGTTATAGCCTGTTCAACGCCCGTTTTATTGTTGAATTGAAGATAATCATAATCACCCTCATGAGCCGCAACACATAAAACCGGAGTATTTTCACCAAGCTGTTTAAGAATTTGAAGCTTTCTTTCACTTGTACTTACATAAGCAATCGTACCGATACAAACTATGAGATAATCAAGATTTCCGCTGGAAATATGTGAAAACATAGCCTGATACTGATAGTCATACTGGGCGTCAAGAGCCTCCAAATCAAAGTTCAAATCCACATATTTTACAGGTATTATAAACAAATTAGCGTCAAGAGCCTCAGCGGCTTTCATTGCGCCTATTGAAACTCTGTTGCTGAATGGGTCTTCAAGATTAGCAACCACAAGCCCAATTTTATATCTTTTTGAAGACATTGCCGGACTCCTTCCTTACTAAATATTGCGAAACAATACAACCATTTTATTTTTGTTCAGCTTTGTCTTAATTAATTCATAATGTATTATAACACAAGTTGCAAACCTTTTCAAGTATAAAAAACATAGTTTTTATCACAAATAACAAATATTAAATAAATTTTTTTGTTTTATCGAAAAAAACTTAATCAATTTCATAGCATCTAAGTTCGCAGTTTCCCATAAAAAAGTTATTAAATCTTTCAACGGTCATATCTTTAAAATAGGTTTCGGCAATTCTGCAAACTCCGCCATGACATACGCAAAGCACATTTTTATCTTTATATTGTTCCCTTATCATGTCGATTACGGAATAAACCCTGTGTGCAAGCTGTAAAAGCGATTCTCCGCCGTCAGGCATTTTAACTCCGAATTGACATTTTGCCTCAGCAAAACCCTCAGTCTTTCGGTGTTTTCCCTCAAAACTTCCGTAATTCCATTCAGTTAATCCCTCTGTGATTTTAACCTTTGCACCGATTTTTCTTGAAACTGCCAAAGCCGTATCTCTTGCCCTTTTCAGTGGAGAACATAAAATTATATCAATATCCCCGACTTCGGCACATTTTTCTGCAAGCATTTCAGCTTGTTCCAAACCCTTTTCGGTAAGCTCACAATTTGTTACTCCGCATATTTCGTCAGTCACATTCATTGAGGTCTGTCCGTGTCTTGCAAAATAGATTTTCATATGAGCTTTGTTCCCTCGTTGTCAATATGAAATTCATGAACCTGCCAGCCTGAAAGTCCCGCATTATCAAGAGAAAACTTCATTTTTCCTGCAAAGTAAGTATTTTCTTCATCAACAATAGCCATAATTGTGGGGCCTGCTCCGCTTATGTAACTTGCGTATGCACCGTGAGTGTAAGCAATGTCAAAAACTTCTCTGCAATGAGGAATAAGTTCCATTCTGTAAGGCTGATGAAGTTTATCATGAACCGCAGTTCTGAGATTTTCAAACTTTCCCGTAAGCAAAGACGCAGAAAACAAAGCCGCTCTCGAAAGATTATAAACAGCGTCCTTATGCGAAACCTCGCTTGGCAGACAAGCCCTCGCCGCCTCGGTTTTCAGTTCAAAATCAGGGATAATCGCAACAAATTTCAGTTTTGTGTAAACCTCTTGCTTGACCCAGTGAACCTTTCTTCCGTCAAATACAGCGGTAACAATTCCCCCCAAAAGTGCAGGGGCGGTATTATCGGGGTGTCCCTCAATCTGAGCGGCAAGGTCAACCAAATCATCTTTCGTCAGAGGTTCGCCCAGCATTTTATTTGCTCCCACAAGACCTGCAATAATGCAGGCGGAAGATGAGCCAAGTCCTCTCGCCATAGGAATATTGTTTGTCTGGACAAGCTTTAATCCATCAAGCTTTTTTCCACAAACTGCATACAAATCCTTTGCGGAAATATAAATCAGATTTCTTTCGTCAGTTGGAATTTCAAGTCCGTCGGCAGAAGAAATTTCAATTTTATCGCTTTCTTCCATTTCAACGGTATTGTAATATGTAAGCGCCAAGCCAAGTGCATCAAAGCCTGCACCCAGATTTGCCGAAGTTGCCGGAATTTGTAATTTAATCATTATATTTACTCCTTTATATTAGTTTGTGCGATAGGCATTTATATTTGCAGTGGCGGACATCGTTCGTTTACTCTTTACTGCTGATTTTCCGCCTTGATTTTTTCAATCATTATATCCAAATCTTTTAATTCAGAAAGATTTCCGCATTCTCCCCTAAGCTTTGCAGAACCTTTTAAACCTTTGATGTACCACGCTACGTTTTTCCGAGCTTCTTTCATTCCCTGCTTTTCACCCTTCTATTTACAGAGCAATTCACCGTGCTTTTTCATGCA
>JBJERA010000155.1:0-1921 GCA_051882035.1 Hominimerdicola sp. | reverse complement strand
CGCTTTTGCTGATTATCACTTCGCCGTTCTTCATTATTACGGCGATTGCGATTAAGGCGTATGACGGTGGTCCTGTGTTTTACTCTCAGGAGCGTCTGACCATAGGCGGAAGAATTTTTAAGGTTCACAAATTCCGCAGCATGATTGTTGACGCAGAAAAGAACGGAAAAGCACAGCTTGCTTCAAAAGATGATGACAGAATCACTCCTGTTGGTAAGTTTATAAGAAAGATTCGTCTTGACGAACTGCCTCAGCTTATAAATATTTTTATGGGAGATATGTCCTTTGTAGGACCTCGTCCTGAAAGACCTGAACTTGCGGCTAAGTATGAAAAGACTATGCCTGAGTTCAAGTACAGATTAAAGGTCAAAGCTGGTCTTACCGGTTACGCTCAGGTAATGGGCAAGTACAACACCACTCCTTACGACAAGCTGAAAATGGATTTGATGTACATAGAAAGGCAGTCGTTCTGGGAGGATATGAAGATTATTATTGATACAATAAAAATCTGTTTTGTTCCCGACGCTACGGAGGGTGTAAGCGATACAGGCCCCATTGAAACCAAGCGTGAGCGTATCGGCGATGAGCAGGAAAAAGACCCTAAGAAGAAATATAAGAATAAGGTTAAGGTTTAAGCAAGGGCGGTCATGTGACCGTCCTGTTTTATTGTATTTGTGTAATCGTTATTTTTTCTGTCGGAAAATGTCTGCATTTTTACTAAAAAGATACTTGATAAAGTCAAATATTGATATAATTGTGCTATTGACAAATGTTTGGTATGTGATATAATTAATTAGAAAATCAACCGATTGGGTTAAGCAGGTTTTTGTTTGGGGAGGAATTTTTATGACTACGACTGTAAGAGGCAAGTGCATTATGGAGCTTTATGAGATTTATCCGCTTTGCCGTAAGCTTGTTTTTGATACTTTTGATAAAAAGAAATATGAAATTACAAGGACACAGCAGATTATAATGCTGTCACTTTCTGCAAACGGTACCCTTACAATGTCTCAGCTTGCTTCGAAAATAAATACATCGAACGAGCAGGCTACAAGAGCGGTTGCACAGCTTGTGGACAAGGGGTTTATTGTCAGAATGCAAAATCCCGATAACCGCAGGGTTATAAATATTAAGCTGACTGACAAGGCTCAGAAGTTTATGGATAAGACTATAAATGAAATCAAGGACGAAATTCTGAAAAAGTTCGAGTGCGTTTCTGATGAAGAAATGGAAAAGACTTATCAGGCGCTTATGCAGATAAGCACTGTTTTAAAGCTTGCTATGAAATAACAGAGGTGTGAATTATGCCGTTAAAAAAGAGTTCAGTGCGCTGTGAAAGTTGTATTAATTATCAGTTTGACGAGGATTTGGATAGCTATGTTTGTCTTGTAAATCTTGATGAGGACGAACTTTATCATTTTTTTACAGAGTCAAATTACAGCTGTCCGTATTATCGCATCAATGATGATTATGCAATAGTGAGAAAGCAGAATTAAGGGGTTTTTATGCAGAAGATAAATTATCAGAAACAGCTTGATAAAATTATTGAAAGTATAGAAAAATCAGGGGCAACTCCTACTCTGCTGCTGCATAGCTGTTGTGCACCATGTTCGTCATATGTTCTTGAATATTTGAGTAAGTATTTCAGAATTACGGTTTTTTATTATAATCCTAATATTTATCCCGAGGAAGAATTTTTAAAACGCTGTGACGAGCAGAAAAGGCTTATTTCCCAAATGCCTGTGGGAAATAAGGTTGAATTTCTTGAAATAGGATATGATGATAAAGAATTTTATAATGCGGTCAGGGGAGTTGAGCATATAAAAGAGGGCGGTGAACGCTGTTTCAGGTGATATCGGCTCCGACTTGAAATGACTGCAAGACTGGCGGCGGAAAAGAATTTTGATTATTTTACCACTAC
>JBJERA010000154.1:0-7642 GCA_051882035.1 Hominimerdicola sp. | reverse complement strand
TCCAATTTACAAACCCTTTTGCGTCGATTTTAGCTTGTGAAGACAGGTTCTTATATTTTGCTTGCATGATTTACTGTATTGTGGTATAATTATTGTATAAAAATAGCTATAAGGTGCAGAACTATGAATGAAATCACAACTTCACGTTTGTATTTAAGAAATATTATAAAAAGCGATGACAAGGATATTTTTGAGTATTCAAAAAATCCCAATATCGGACCCAATGCAGGCTGGAAACCTCATGAAAGTATTAATGAAACAAGAAAAATCATGAAAGCTGTTTTTTTAAATCAGCCTTACTGTTTTGGTATAATTTTGCCTGAAAACGGAAAACTAATAGGTACAGTTGGACTTGTTGAAGACCAGAAAAGAGAATTTAACAAGGCTATGATGCTTGGGTATTCCCTTTCAGAAGATTATCATGGCAAAGGTTATATGACCGAAGCGGCGCAGGCGGTTATTAAATACGGATTTGAGAATGTCAAATTAAAGCTTATTTCAGCTTATTGCTACCCTTTCAACAAGGCATCACAAAGGGTGATTGAAAAATGCGGATTTATGTATGAAGGTACGCTGAAAATGGCGGAGTTAAGATTTGACGGCGTTTTGCTTGACGAAAAGTGCTATTCGATTTCAAGAGAAGAATATTTCCAAAGAAATATAGTTTAATTTTAGATAAGGAGAGATACCAATGAGCGAAGAAAGAATACCAAAAAGAAGCGAAGTACCTGAGGAATACAAGTGGGCATTAGAAGATATTTATCCTAGCGATGAAGCTTGGGCTGCGGATTTGGAAAAGCTCAAAGCTATTCCTGAAAAACTAAGCACTTACAAGGGAAAGCTATGCAAAAGTGCCGAAAGCCTTTATGAATATTTCAAACTGAGTGACGAAGTTTCAGTACTTTGCGACAGCCTTGCCAACTATGCTCAGAGAAAAAGCGACGAAGATACAACTATTTCCAAATATCAAAATTTTATGGGTCAGTTGATGAATGTTTATGTTGAGGTCAATTCGGCTTGCAGTTTTGATTCTCCTGAAATTATCAGCATTTCTGACGAGGATTTGGAGAAATTTTATCAGCAGAAGCCTGAACTTGTTCTTTACAAGAGGGCTATTGACAAGCTTAGATTGAAAAAAGACCATGTTCTTTCTGAGGCTGAAGAGAAAATTCTCTCTATGACGGGCGAAATGGGACAATCGCCTGAAAATATTTACTCAATGTTTTCTGACGCTGATTTGAAGTTCCCTGACGCCGTTGACAAGGACGGCAATACCCATCAGGTTACTCACGGAAGCTACATTCCTTTGGTACAAAGTTCCGACAGAGTTTTGAGAAAGTCGGCTTTTGAAGCAATGTACAGCACTTTTGACAAGTTCAAAAACACTTGTGCTGCAACGTTATCTGCACAGATTAAGGCAGTTAATTTCTATGCAAAAGCAAGAAAATATAATTCAAGCCTTGAAGCCTCTCTTGACGGAAACGAAGTACCTGTTGAGGTTTACACAAATTTAATTGAGGCTGTTCATGAAAATATGAACTATATGTACGAATATGTTGCTTTGAGAAAAAAACTTCTTGGCGTTGACGAATTGCATTTTTATGACCTTTATACTCCAATCGTGGCTGACGCTGATGAAAAGATCACCTTTGAGCAGGCTAAGGAAACCGTTTTTAAGGCTCTTGAACCTATGGGCGAGGAATACTTAAAAATTCTTCGTGAGGGATTTGAAAACCGCTGGATTGATGTTTACGAAAACGAAGGTAAGACAAGCGGTGCTTATTCCGCAGGAGCAAGAGTTCACCCTTATGTTCTGCTGAACCACAAAGACACGCTAAATTGTATGTTTACCCTTGCTCATGAAATGGGTCACGCAATTCATTCTTACTTGTCCAATAAAAATCAGCCGATTGTTTATTCCGATTATGTTATTTTCGTAGCGGAGGTTGCATCTACCTGCAACGAGGCTTTGCTTATGGAACATCTGCTGAAAAATACTACTGACAAGAAGAAAAAGGCATATCTTATCAATTATTTCCTTGAACAATTCAGAACTACCCTTTACAGGCAGACCATGTTTGCGGAGTTTGAGCTGAAAATCAACGAGCTTGTGGCTAACGGTGAAAGCCTTACTGCTGACACTTTGAATGAGATTTATAAAAATTTGAACAAGCTCTATTTCGGAGACGGAATTGTGCTTGATGATGAAATCGCTTTGGAATGGGCGAGGATACCACATTTTTACTATAATTACTATGTTTATCAATATGCCACAGGCTATGCAGCTGCTATTGCTCTTTCACGCCGTATTCTGAACGAGGGCGAACCTGCCGTTAAGGACTATATTAAATTCCTCAGCGGAGGCTGTTCAACCGACCCAATTTCACTTCTGAAAATTGCAGGAGTTGATATGGCAACCACTGAGCCTATTACAAAATCTCTTGAACTTTTTGGAAACCTTATTAAAGAGTTGGAAGAATTATTTTGACAGATAATTATGCAATCATAGTACACATAACAATGAAAAAGCGAATGGTGTTTCCTGTTTTATGCAGGATACCATTCGCTTTTATTTATTCAACAGAAATAATGTAGTAATAAACCGGCTGTCCGCCATTGATCAGATTTACATCTAAATGTGAATACTTAGCTGAAATCTGTTTTTGCAAAGCCTCTGCCGCCTCATCGGTAACGTCCGAACCGTAAAAAATTGTTATAAATGAGCTGTCGCCCTTAACAAGCTTTTTGGTAAGCTTGAATGCCGCTTTTGCCAAATCCTTTTCAACAAGTGCAAGTCTGCCGTTTTCAAGGCACAAAATCTCGCCCTGCTTAATGGAATGTCCCTCAAAATCTGAATCTCTTGCCGCAAATGTGATCTGACCTGTGGAAACATTTTCAAGCGCATTCGTCATTTCAATGCGGTTAGTATTGAAATCTGCGTCAGGGTCAAATGCAAGCATTGCGGACACTCCCTGGGGAATTGTCCTTGTTTGAAGGACACATACCTTTCTGTCAGCAAGCTTAACTGCCTGCTCCGCCGCCATAATAATATTTTTATTGTTCGGCAAAACAAAAACCGTTTCCGCAGGGCATGACATAATTGCCGCCAGCAAATCCTCAGTAGACGGATTCATGGTCTGACCGCCCTTTACAATGCAGTCAACACCGATGTCACGGAACATTGCTTCAATTCCGCTTCCTGCCGCAACTGCAACAAAGCCATAAGGCTTTTCAGGCTTTGCAGGAACAAATTCTTGTGCAGCCTCTTTTTTCTTATTCTCATGCTGTAATTTCATATTTTCGATCTTAGGCAGATTGATATATCCAAATTCAAGAGCCTTCTCAATAGCCTTGCCCGGATTGTTAGTATGAACATGAACCTTAATAATTTCATCATCCTCAACAACCACAACGCAATCACCGATGGTTTCAAGATATGCTCTCAGCTTAGTAGAATCGTCTGCATCAGGCTTTTTGGTAATAATCATTTCAGTGCAGTATGTGAAATGAATTTCAGCGTCATACTGTCCGACAGTTGAAGAAAAAGTTTCAACAGTAACCGGTTTCTGACCTGAAATTTCAGCCTTTACAATTTCTCCACCCTTGAAAACGTCACGAATTGCCTCAAAAATTATGAGAAGTCCCATTCCGCCTGCATCAACCACTCCAGCTTTTGCCAGTGCAGGCAGCAACTTTGGAGTTTCATCAAGTGACATTTTAGCTTGCCTGCAAACTTCTTCCATAATAAGTACAGGGTCGTTTGTAGTATGAAGAATATCTCTCGCCTTTTCGGCAGACTCTCTGGCAACTGTAAGAATAGGTCCCTCAGTAGGCTTCATTACCGACTTATAAGCGCCTTGAACTCCGATTTCAAGCGCCTCCGTAAGAGTTTCTGCGTCAAGCTCGCTTTTTCCGTTCAGAGCTTTTGCAAATCCTCTGAAAATAAGGGAAAGAATTACTCCCGAATTCCCTCTTGCACCTCTCAGAAGTGCCGAAGCCATTACATCTGCACAAGCTGAACATTCCACCGGTTCTTTAAGATTTTTCAGCTCTGCAACGGCATTATTTATTGTCATTGACATATTTGTACCTGTATCGCCGTCAGGTACAGGAAAAACATTCAACTCGTCAACCGTTTTCTTTTTATTAGAAATACTATGCGCCGCACTAATAAAGGCATCACGCAGTAGATTACCCTTTATCACTTATAGAATCCTCCTGAATTTAATTAGTCATCTCATCGACAAACACATTAACCGACTTTACAACAACGCCTGCCTGCTCCGTAAGCACAAAATTCACCTTATTAATAATACTGTCAACAATGGCATTTACATTTATTCCGTAGGTAACGGTTATATGCAAATCAACAATAATTTCATCGCCATCTTGCTTGATAATTACACCTTTGGTGGTATTCTCCTTTTTCAGCATAGCGTACATACCTTGTTTAGCACCATAAACATTCATTCCGGCAACGCCGAAACAGCTTTCAGCTGTACTGGAAATAAGCTGTCTTAAATATCCGGTAGAAATACCGATTGTTCCGAGATGATTACGATACTTTATCATTGTCTGCGGCTCCTTTTCTGCAAATATATTTATTATATTATACCACAAATCACTTGCTTTTTCAATAGCTTTTACAATTTATTTAGACTGAAAACTGAACAATGAGAAATTTATACAAAAAAAGCCCCGAGAAATTTTTCCTCAGGGCTTTTATCGTTCTATACGAAATAAATTACTTGCTCAAAAGCTTTTTAATTCTCTCCATTGCCTCAGCAGTTCTGTCCTTATCGCCAAATGCTGTAAGTCTGAACCAGCCTTCGCCGTTCTTTCCGAAACCTGCACCAGGTGTACCTACAACGTTTGCATTTTCAAGGAGATAATCAAAGAATTCCCATGAACCCATACCATTTGGGCACTTCAACCAGATATATGGTGAGTTCTTTCCGCCTGTGTACTTAATGCCAAGCTCATCAAATACCTTTGACATAACCTTTGCATTGTTCTGGTAATACTCGATATTTGCTCTTGTCTGCTTCTGACCTTCCTCTGTGAAAACAGCAGCTGCCGCACACTGAACAGGATAGGAAACACCATTGAACTTACTTCCCTCACGTCTGCCCCAAAGCTGAGAAATTGAAACCTCAGAGCCGTCGGAAGCCTTTGTTTTAAGCTCGCTTGGAACTACTGTATATCCGCATCTCATACCTGTGAAACCTGCGGTCTTAGAAAGTGAGCACATTTCAATCGCACACTCCTTAGCACCTTCAACAAGATAAATACTTCTCGGAACATTTTCATCAGTAATGAAAGCCTCGTATGCTGCGTCATAGATAATGATTGCGTCATTCTTCTTAGCATAGTCAATCCAAACCTTTAACTGCTCCTTGGTATAAGCCGAACCGGTAGGATTGTTTGGCGAACAAAGATAAATAAGGTCGCACTTTACATTCTCGTCAGGCATTGCTGCAAAACCGTTTTCCTCGTTGGAATCGCAGTAAATTACCTTTCTTCCGCTCATGATATTTGTATCAACATATACAGGATATGCAGGGTCTGTAATAAGAACAACATTATCGTCACCGAAAATGTCAACAATATTTCCGCAGTCGGATTTTGCACCGTCGTTAATTCTGATGTCGCTTGCAGGAACCTCTGCTCCAAAGCTCTTGTAATAGCCTGAAACAGCCTCTCTCAAAAAGTCATAACCTGCACCGCTGTCCTCATAGCCTTTGAATGTTTCCTTAACGCCCATTTCATCTGCACCCTTTTTCATTGCGTCAACTACGCACTGAGCAATAGGAAGAGTAACATCGCCGATACCCATTCTGATAATATCAGCGTCAGGATGTGCGGCAGTATATGCGTTTACTTTTTTTGCAATATTAATGAACAGATAGTTCTTTTCAAGCTTAAAAAAATTTTCGTTAATTGATGGCATAATCAAAACTCCTTTTTAAATATAAGCAGCCCTATATTTGCAAATACAGGGCTGTCAGGATTTATTGTCAAATTACAATGTGACCTGAGAATACTGTTACAGCGTTTCCTGTTAAATATACTCCCTCGTCTGTGTAACGGATTTTCAGCGTTCCGCCTTTCAGTATTACTGTTATATCCGTATCCTTCTTGCAATATCCATTAAGAACAGCAGCAACAGCGGCAGCGCAGGCACCTGTTCCGCAAGCCCATGTTTCGCCTGAACCTCTCTCCCATACTCTCATTTTAAGTGTATGGTCATCAATTACCTTGATAAACTCAACATTTACTCTCTCAGGGAAAATTGCGTCATGCTCTAACTGAGGACCAACTTGACTTATTTCAAGATTGTCAACATTATTCATGAATATTACTGCATGAGGGTTACCCATTGATACACAGGTAATATTATAATCCTTGTCGCCCACATTAACCTTTCTGTCAACAACCTTACCGTTTGCATCAGGTTCAAGGTCAACAGGAATAAGATGCGGTTCAAGAATAGCCTTGCCCATATCAACGGTTGCTCCGTTTACAGCTCCATAATGACGGTGAAGTGAAACGTGCATAATGCCCGAAAGAGTTTCAATAGTCATTTCGTCCTTGTCAACAAGTCCGTTATCTCTCATGAACTTAGCAACACATCTGATACCGTTGCCGCACATTTTACCCTCTGAACCGTCAAGATTGAATATTCTCATCTTACCGTCGGCAACCTTTGACTTCTGAATAAGAATTACTCCGTCGCCTCCGATACCGAAATGTCTGTCAGACAAATTCAGTGCAAGTCCCTCAGGATTATCAATTCTCTGGTCGAAGCAGTTAAAATAGATATAGTCGTTTCCGCAGCCATGCATTTTTGTGAAATTCAAGGTCTGCTTTTCACTTCTCATATTATTTATGTCAACAATTTCTGTTGTAGACTCGGTGTACTTACTTCTGATTGAAGAAGCGATAGCGTTTGCTGTATCAATAGAAGTAAGACAAGGAATATTTCTTTCAACAGTTTTTCTTCTGATTTTAACAGAATCTCTTGTAGGAATTCTGCCCTTTGAAGAAGTTGAAATCACATAAGCAATCTTTCCGCTTTCAATAAGTGTAAGAGTATTTTCCTCTGCCTCATGAATTTTCTTAACAGGAGTGTTAGGAATTTCATGCTCGCTGAGAACCTTTGAAGTACCCTCAGTTGCATAAATCTTGAATCCCAAATCATAGAACATTTTAGCTGTCATTGGAATTTCAGCCTTATCGGCATCTCTTACTGTAATAAGAACTCCGCCCTTCTTGCCAAGCTTATAGCCTGCTGCGATAAGTCCCTTATACAAAGATTCTTCAAGTGAATTTGAAACTGCAAGAACCTCGCCGGTAGACTTCATTTCAGGTCCCAGGTGATTATCCACATCAATAAGCTTTTCAAAGGAGAACACAGGAACCTTTACCGCAACATAAGGTGAATTTCTGTAAAGACCTACGCCGTAGCCCATATCTTTAAGCTTTTCGCCAAGCATTGCCTTTGTTGCAAGGTCAACCATAGGAACGCCCGTAACCTTTGAAATATAAGGAATTGTTCTTGAAGAACGTGGGTTTACCTCGATAACATAAAGCTCGTCATGATAAATAAGGTACTGAATATTTACAAGTCCCTTTGTATTAA
>JBJERA010000153.1:0-7662 GCA_051882035.1 Hominimerdicola sp. | reverse complement strand
AGTGAAGATATATAATCATTATAAAATACAAAACGGGCGGATAATATCCGCCCCTACTGCGTAAACACACCGGTTTCAATCGTAGGGGCGAACATTGTTCGCCCGTTTTTATTTATTTTTCACACTTGGTTAAAATGCAATATCTACCATTACATTGACTCAGGACAAGTAATTTTAAGCATATCAAGAATATTCTTTATAACCTGCTTTACTGCAAGGGAAAGAGACAATCTTGCCTGCATAACGTCCTCAGACTCGCCTTTGATTCGACAGCTGTTGTAGAACTTGTGATACAAAGTTGCAAGGTCGATAACATACTTTGTTACCTTGGCAGGGTCGTATGCCTTTGCAGACTCGTTTATTACGTTCGGCAATGTAGCGATAAGCTTTACAAGTTCAAGCTCTTCCGGAGCGGAGAGAGCCTTCATTGCCTCACGGTCAAGAGGTTTAACCTCAATATTTTCTTCCGCCATTTTCTTCATTACAGAGCAAATTCTTGCATGAGCATACTGAACATAGTAAACAGGATTCTGGCTTGTTTGCGAAACCGCAAGGTCAAGGTCAAAATCGAAGTGAGAATTAGGTTCTCTCAGATTGAAGAAAAATCTTGCTGCGTCAATAGGAATTTCGTCAAGCAATGTTGAAAGAGTAATCGCCTTGCCCGAACGCTTTGAAAGCTTGTACTTTTCACCGTTACGCACAAGATTTACCATTTGCATGATAACTATATCAAGCTTGTTTGCGTCAACACCCAAAGCGGTCATAGACGCTTTAATTCTTGGAATATAACCATGGTGATCCGCACCGAAAATATCAATAGCCTTGTCAAATTTTCTTACTGCAAGCTTGTTATAGTGGTACGCTATGTCCGGAACAAGGTATGTAGGAATACCATTTTCACGAACAAGCACTCTGTCCTTTTCATCACCGAAATCGGTAGTCTTGAACCACAATGCTCCGTCCTGCTCGTAAGTATGTCCGCTTGCTTTGAGCTTTTCAATAATTTCTGCAACTGAGCCGTCATTGTGCAAAGTGCTTTCCTTAAACCAGTTGTCATACTCAATTCTGTACTTTGCAAGGTCATCATGAAGAACCTGAATATTCTTAGGAAGAGCATACTCAACAAGAGTATTCTTGCGGTCTGACTCAGACTGACCGCTGAGAACTGCTCCGAACTCATCAAAATAATTCTTAGCGTGAGCAATAATGTCCATACCTCTGTAAGTATCTTCGGGCATTGGGAATTCAGCCTTATTACCGTCCTCCCCGTAAATTTCTTTACAGAAACCGTCCATATCCAGATTTTTAGCAGAAATTGCCTGTCCCTCGTCGCTGCAAATCTGCATATATCTCAATGATAGGGATTTTCCGAACTTTTCAATCTGATTTCCTGCATCGTTAATGTAGAATTCTCTCGAAACGTCATAGCCTGCTTTTTCTAAAACAGCCGCAAGACAATCTCCGATCGCTCCTCCTCTTGCATTACCAATGTGCATAGGTCCGGTAGGATTTGCTGAAACGAACTCCACAAGAGCACTTTTTCCCTTACCCAAATCGGTTTCACCATAATGCTCCTTATCTGTCAGAACATTAGAAATAACCTCAGTATACCAGCCCTTTGAGTAGAAAAAGTTTATAAATCCCGCACCGGCAACCTCGCATTTTTCAAAAAAAGTACCCGTCAGGTCGATTTTTGAAACAATGCACTCAGCAATTTTTCTCGGATTATTTCTGAAAGTTCTTGCACACACCATTGCCGCATTTGTTGAAACATCACCGTTCTTAGCGTCAGCAGGGATTTCCGCATTAAACGCAGGAATAGGCTCAGCAGGGAAAGTGCCTTCCGAAACCAAGCTGCCCAAAGCGTTCATTACAAGCTCCTTAGCCTGTGAGAATGCCTCGTTAATCAAATTTGCCATTATTAAAACGTCCTCTCTATTTTACCTCAATTAAAATTTCAAAATCACCAATATAGCTTGAATTTATGTCAATCACATATCCGAAATAAAGCTTTCCGCCATTATCGTCCAAAGCAGAATTAATACTCTTTGCGGTTATCCCTACCATAAAGTCACCGTATGGCGTACCGTAAACGCAATGATGCTTTTTCCCCATTTCCACCACCAGATTCGAAGAAACCGAACCGCTGCGTTCCATAACCACCTTTTTACCGTTCAGAACTGAAAGAGTAGTCACACTTCCCTCATATCCCGTAGCCTCAGACTCCTCATAGGAAATCTTATAACCGTCGGCAAGCTTTTCATATTTGCCCTCTGACATAAGCTCTGTCTGCTCTTTCTGCTCACCGTCCGACTGACTGCTTACAAGCTTGATTGAAACATTTTTTATATCCAATTTGTTTCCTCCGTTCACAGCTTTAAACTGCACTGTGAAATTTTCGCATTAATATTATTCCCAAGAAATTTCTCCACATTCTCGGCAAAAAGCTCCTCACTGTCAGTGCAGTAAAGTTCAAGCGTTCCCTGCTCCTTACGGTCGCACAAACAATCGTTATAACTCATAATTTTAAGAGCATACTTTGCCAGCTCTGCTCCCGACGAAATAAGTTTTACTCCCTCGCCCATTATGTCTGAAATAAGTTCGCTTAAATGCGGATAATGTGTACAGCCAAGAATAAGCGTATCCACATTTTCTTTTTTCATGACTTCAAGATATTCCTCTGCAATAAATCTTGCAGGCACGCTGTCCACAGCAGTATATCCATTTTCAACCAAAGGCACAAACATAGGGCAAGCCTTGCCAACAACCTTTATATCAGGGTTAATCTCACGGATAACCTTTCCGTAGCTGCCGCTTTTAATTGTAGCACTTGTACCGATTATACCGATTTTATTATTCCTGGTCGCCGCACAAGCCGCATGAGCCGCCGGCACTACCACTCCGCTGAATTCCTTAATTGTACTGTCCTTAAACAGCGGATTTGACATAAGCACAGACGAAACCGTTCCGCAGGCAACCAATGCCATTTTTACATTATGCTGTTCCAGAAAAGCAATATCCTGCCTTGCATATTCAGCAATAGTTTCCTTACTTCTTGTTCCGTAAGGTATTCTTGCTGTATCCCCAAGATAAACGATATTTTCGTTAGGCATAAGCCTTACAAGCTCCTGAACGCAGGTAAGGCCTCCTACCCCCGAATCAAAAACTCCTATTGCAGAATTATTCATAATCTACGCCTGCCTTATCCAGAGCAAGTTTGATAAGCTTATCCTCCTGCTGTTCAGGTGTCATTCCCTCATACTGCATAAGCTGCGGATACATACTGATCGGAGTATGTCCCGGAAGAGTATTAATTTCATTAAGTACAATAGTATTATCATCGCAAAGGAAGAAATCAACTCTTGCAAGTCCGCAGCAGCCCATTGCCTTATAAGCCTTAATCGCAGTTTCTCTGATTGCCTGAATATTTTCCTCGCTCATTCGGGCAGGAATAAGAGTCTGGGACTCTGAATTATTATACTTTGCATCATAATCATAAAGCTCGTCGTTTGCGGAACAAACCTCACCTATCGTAGACGCAAACGGCTCGTCATTGCCCATTACCGCACACTCGCACTCCATACCCACAACGCCCTGCTCAACAACAACCTTTTTGTCATGGGCAAACGCAAATTTAATTCCCGCTTTAAGTTCGTCAAGATTCTTGACCTTTGAAATACCTACGGAAGAACCGCAGTTCGCAGGCTTTACAAACATAGGATATTCAAGCTTCTGCTCCATTTCCGCACACTTTTCATCAAGCTTAGACATTTCACTTACAAGCATTGAAACCCACTTTGCAGTTCTTATTCCGTTTGCTTCAAGAATTGTGTGAGTAAGAGCTTTATCCATACAATTTGCTGAAGAAATAAGGTCGCAGCCTACATACGGAATTTCTGCCATTTCAAAAAGCCCCTGTATAGTTCCGTCCTCGCCGTTTTTACCATGAAGAACAGGGAAAATAACATCAACCTTAACGTGCTGAACCGTATTATCCTGTCTTATTGCAAGAAATCCCTTATCAATCGGGTCAGGACTTAATACGCATGGAACGTTGTCAGGATGAGTTTCCCACTTATTGTTAAGAATATCCTCAACGTCGCCTATGTATTTGACCCAATGACCTTTTTTAGTAATACCGATGCAGATTACGTCATATTTATCCTTTGGAATACTGTTTATAATATGTGAAGCGGACACGACAGAAACATCATGTTCATTTGATTTACCGCCAAAAATAACAGCTACACGAATTTTAGACATATTACTTTCGTCCTTTCAAAATGCAATATAATATAGTTACAATAAATTATATCACATAATTTTAAATATTGCAAACTTTTTTTGACGCAAAAACTAAAAGCCTGCTAAAATTATTTTCCAAAATAAGCAACCTTTTCAAAAGGCATATTTCCTCCGAAAATATCCAATGCACTGCCTACGGTGAAGTCAACTCCGCCTTTGCCCAAATCTTTGAGGATTTCCAAATCCTCAAAAGAAGAAATTCCGCCTGCATAGGTTGCAGGAATTTCACAGCTGTTTCCCATAAGCTCTGCAACTGCACTTTCAATTCCCTTTGCCTTGCCCTCAACATCAACCGCATGAATAAGAAACTCATCGCAGTACTCGCTCAGCATTTCAAGAGTTTGTGCGTTCATTTCAATATTGGTGAATTTCTGCCAGCGGTCTGTAACAACATAATACTTACCCTCTTTTTTACGGCAGGATAAATCAAGCACAAGCCGCTTTTTTCCGATTTTTTTTTCAAGCTTTTTCAGATTATCAAAATTAATTTCTCCGTTTTTAAAAACAAAGCTTGTTACAATTACATGACTTGCACCTTTTTCAAGAAAACCGATAGCATTCTCATCATTGATGCCTCCGCCGATCTGCAAACCGCCCTCAAATGCTGACAAAGCCTTGTAAGCCTGCTGACAGTCGTCCTCGTAAAACTCGCTGTTTTCAGGATTTAATAAAATTATATGTCCTCCGTCAAGATTGTATTCCTTGTACAGCGAACCGTAATAGCCTCCATCGTATTCCGAAACAAAATTATCTATGGCAAAATTATTTTTATCCGCAAGACTTCCGCCTACTATCTGTTTTACTTTTCCGTTATGTATATCAATGCACGGACGAAATTTCATCTCTTCCCCTCCTACCGTTAAATCAACACCGCATTTTAGAACCTGTCCACATAGGATTTGCGTGCGGATTTTCGAGCATAATTTTGTTGCAGACAAGGCAAAAATGCGCAGGCGGGCTGGCGCCCGGCAAGCATTTTTAACGCAGTCTGCGGCAAAATTTGCCGAAAAGACGTGCGTATATGCCTATGTGGACAGGTTCTTATAGTTGTGGGGTTTGATTTAAATATTACTTTTACGCATATTTTTGCACACTTATTGTTATTATAAATTATACCAACCGTCATGTCAACAAATATTCTGCATAATTATAAATTTCTTAGTAAATTTTATGTATATTAAGCAAAAATCTCAGCCAAACGCATAATAATATACATATTTATTATATATTCGCCTTTCAAGAAGTGAAATTTCTTGACAAAAAAGCTCATTTAGTATAAAATAATAAGTAAGTATAATACGAAAGGATGTTTCACAATGGGACTTACACTAACTGAAAAAATTCTTAAAGCACACGTTGTTGACGGCGAATTCGTCAAAGGCAGCGAAATCGGCATCAGAATTGACCAGACTCTGACTCAGGACGCTACCGGTACTATGGCTTATCTCGAATATGAGGCTATGGGCGTTCCAAGAGTTAAGACAGAAAAGTCTGTTGCTTATATAGACCATAATACTTTACAATCAGGCTTTGAAAATGCTGACGACCATAGATTTATCGGTTCTGTCTGTAAGAAGCACGGCATTTATTTCTCACGTCCCGGCAATGGCATCTGTCATCAGGTGCACCTTGAAAGATTCGGTATTCCAGGTAAAACCCTTATCGGTTCGGACAGCCATACTCCAACAGGCGGCGGAATAGGCATGATCGCTATCGGCGCAGGCGGACTTGACGTTGCTGTTGCTATGGGCGGCGGAGCTTATTATATCACATATCCTAAGATAGTTAAGGTTAACCTTACAGGCAAGCTTTCTCCATGGGTTTCCGCAAAGGACGTTATTCTTGAAGTTCTTAAAAGAATGTCGGTTAAGGGCGGCGTAGGCAAGGTTATCGAGTACTGCGGCGAGGGTGTTAAGACTCTTTCAGTTCCTGAGAGAGCTACTATTACAAACATGGGTGCAGAACTTGGCGCAACTACTTCTATTTTCCCGTCCGATGAAACAACTCTTGCTTTCCTGAAAGCACAAAACAGAGAACAGGATTGGACTGAACTCAAGGCTGACGATGACGCTGTTTATGACGAAGAAATCAATATTAATCTTTCCGAGCTGGTACCTCTTGCTGCTTGTCCTCATTCTCCTGACAACGTTAAGAGCGTTGAGGAAATCGGAAATATGAAGATCGATCAGGTTTGTATCGGTTCATGTACAAACTCTTCTTATGTTGACATGATGAAGGTTGCTCACATTCTTAAAGGCAAAACTGTAAATCCTGACGTTTCACTTGCTATCGCTCCCGGTTCAAAGCAGGTTCTTACTATGCTTGCTGAAAACGGTGCTCTTGCTGATATGATTGCGGCTGGTGCAAGAATTCTTGAATCTGCCTGCGGACCTTGTATCGGTATGGGACAGTCACCTAACTCAAAGGGTATTTCACTCAGAACATTCAACAGAAACTTTGAGGGACGTTCAGGCACTAAGGACGGACAGATTTATCTTGTTTCACCTGAAATGGCTGCTGCATCTGCACTTACAGGCGTACTGACTGACCCAAGAACATTGGGTGAAATGCCTGAGATCAAGCTTCCTGAGCATTTTGAGATTAATGACAACATGGTTGTTGCTCCTGCATCTGTTGAGGAAATGGACAGCGTTGAGGTTCTCAGAGGACCAAACATCAAGCCATATCCTGAAACTGCTCCGCTGGTTGAAAATATCGAATGTCAGGTATCCTTAAAGGTTGGCGACAACATTACTACCGACCACATTATGCCTGCTGGTGCAAAGATTCTTCCTTTGCGTTCAAATATTCCTGCTATTTCTCAGCACTGCTTTACAGTTTGCGATGAGGAATTCCCAAGACGTGCAAAGGCTATGGGCAAATCAATTATCGTAGGCGGTTCAAACTATGGTCAGGGTTCTTCAAGAGAACACGCTGCTCTTGCTCCGCTTTATCTCGGAATCAAGGCTGTACTTGTTAAGAGCTTTGCAAGAATCCACAGAGCAAACCTTATTAACGCAGGAATTCTTCCACTCACATTCGTAAACGAGGCTGATTATGATAAGATCAATCAGGGCGATGAAATTGTTCTTGCAAATGTTCGTGCCGACATTGAGGCAGACAAAACTCAGCTTACTGTTGTAAACAAGACTACCGGTGCAGAAATTCCTGTACTCTGCGAGCTTACCGGAAGAACAAAGGATATTATTCTTGCAGGCGGTCTGCTTGATTATACAAGAGAACAGCTTTCAAAATAATTACTTGTAAAAAAATAGTTATCAATGATGATAGAGGAATGAGGACAAAAGTTTCTCATTCCCCTTTCATATTTAAAAATAAAATTTTTAAGGGAAAAGT
>JBJERA010000152.1:0-1945 GCA_051882035.1 Hominimerdicola sp. | reverse complement strand
GTTTGGGAGGTGATTTGCTTGGCTTACTCTGATAACAAGAATTTCAATGCCATGCAGGAAGAAGCAATCAAGCGGGTACGGGAAATGCAAAAGCGTTCCCGTTCTATCGTAGAGGACTCACCTCCTGAGAAAAATTCTCCTAAAAAAAACCACGAAACATCTAATGAAAATAACACTCCAAACAAGCCTCAAAGCGCTCAGCCAAACGTCGGCTCTTTGCTGACCGGACTTTTGGGCGGTCAAAAGAACGGTGAACTTTTCAACATAAACGGCATTAAAATCGACGAAGAAAAAGCACTTATCGGCATGCTGATTTACATATTATACAAGCAGGGCGCAGACGTAAAATTACTGCTGGGATTAGGCTATCTCCTGCTCTGAACGGCTACTTCATACCGCATAAATCAAGCAAAGGACATTCGCTGCAACGTTCTCCCCTGGCCTTGCAGTATTCCCTACCGAAAAGCACAAGCCTGTGACAAAAATCAGAGGACTTATCAGGCGGAAGAATCTTTCTTAAATCGTTTTCAACCTTTTCAGGCTCTTTATTTTTCGTAAGTCCAAGCCGTCCGCAAATTCTGATGCAATGAGTATCCGTCACAACCGCAGGTTTATGGAAAACATCACCCATAATAAGATTAGCCGTTTTTCTGCCAATGCCTGACAATGTAGTTAATTCCTCAATGGTATCGGGAATTTCTCCTCCGAAATTCTCCATAATCTGCTGACACATTGTAACAATAGACTTCGCCTTGGTTTTATAAAGGCCGCAAGGCTTTATAATTTCCTCCACACGGGAAATATCAGCTTTTGCAAAATCTTCGATTGTCTTGAATTCCGCAAAAAGCTCTTTCGTCACAATATTAACTCGTGCATCGGTGCATTGAGCGGACAAGCGTCCCGCAATCATAAGCTCATGGGGCTGCGAATAATCAAGAGAGCAGATTCCCTCAGGATAAACCTGTTCAAGACGTTCAATTATAAGCTTTGCACGCTCTTTTTTAGTCAAGGCAACTCCTCCTATCAAATACACTATACATAATATATTTTACTATTTTTTTCACTTTTAGTCAATAGTATTTGTAAAAAAATATCCGCAGAGCTATGAAAGCCCTGCGGATAAATATAATTAACTATAAAATAGAGTTTTCAACTAAAAATTAGTATGAAACACCCTGCCACATCATAGCGTCAGCAACCTTCAAGAAGCCTGCAATGTTAGCACCTGCAACGAGATTGCCTTCAAGACCGTACTCCTGAGCAGCATCATAAGAGTTGTGGAAAATGTTAACCATGATGTTTTTAAGCTTAGCGTCAACTTCCTCAAATGTCCATGAAAGTCTTTCGCTGTTCTGTGACATTTCAAGAGCTGAAGTAGCTACTCCGCCTGCGTTTGCAGCCTTAGCAGGTCCAAAGAGAACGCCAGCGTTCTGGAATACTGCAATAGCCTCTGGTGTAGAAGGCATATTAGCGCCCTCAGCAACAGCAAATACGCCGTTAGCAACGAGTGCCTTAGCAGACTCTTCATCAATTTCATTCTGTGTAGCGCATGGAAGAGCAATATCGCACTTGATTGTCCAGATATTCTTGCAACCCTCGTGGTACTCAGCACCCTCGACTCTGTCAACGTACTCCTTAATTCTGCCTCTCTCAACTTCCTTAATCTGCTTAACAACGTCAAGCTTAATTCCGTTAGGGTCATAAATATAACCGTTAGAGTCAGACATTGCAACAACCTTACCGCCGAGCTCAGTAGCCTTTTCAGTAGCGTAGATAGCAACGTTACCGGAACCGGAAATTACAACAGTCTTGCCCTCGAATGAATCATTCTTCATACACTTGAGCATCTCAGCTGTGTAGTAGCAAAGACCATAACCAGTAGCCTCTGTTCTAGCAAGAGAACCGCCGTAAGAAAGACCCTTACCGGTAAGAACGCCTGTAAACT
>JBJERA010000151.1:0-1952 GCA_051882035.1 Hominimerdicola sp. | reverse complement strand
AGGATTGTCTTGGCGAGCATTGGGAAGTAAACAATTACGGCAACGGCGGTGAGAGCAGTAATACTGTTGCAAGCCGTCAGGGAGGCATTCAGCTTCTAGTTGAACCTTTTACCATTCCTGCAACCAAAACTGCTGTGGATATTAATCTTACAGACAGCACAGGAGGAATAATTAATTTCAGAACCTCTATTATGAGTGCGTCTATTTGTCAGTCTGTAAATCCTGTTTATATTAATGGCGTAAAAGGCACAATTTCTCACGGAAGTGCTTGGGGAAAAAATCCCTATAAGTTTACTCGTCTGGAAGAAGGCGAAGAAGTAGAAGTTACTGAAACAACCCCTGTATATACAAAGGCTCAGCTTGAAATAACCTCTGCGGACAGCGTTCTTGTAATTTGGATTGGCGAAAACGGCGGTTGGGATACTGTCGATGAACTTATCGACATGATTCAGGCAATGATTGATAAAAATGGTTCTAAGTATTATCTAATTATGGGTATGACTAAGAACGGAATTCAAGAAACTAATGATGCTGTGGCAGAGGCTTTCGGAAACCACTACATTGACAGCCGAAGATATCTCATCGACAACGGACTTGAAGATGCAGGACTTACCGCTACTGAGGAGGATCTGGCTCTGATTGCTGAGGACAAGATGCCAAAGTCACTGCTGGTTGAAAGCGACAATACTCATTTTAATAAATACGGATACACAGTTATAGGCAAATTGATTTATAAGCATGGTCAGCAGCTAGGTTATTGGGATTAACTAAGTAAAATGGCAAAAAGCAACCTCCTATGGTATAATAAATACCATAGGAGGTTTTTGTTGTGTCAAGAAGTTATAGACTCAAAATTTATGACTTATTTTCATGATTTTTAAATCTTTCACTTTTTAGTATATAAATGTTTTTATAATTCCAGCAAACCGCATAATATAATAATGGTCTATCTCTCAATCAAACTGAACAAAATTTTTTACTCGTCCGATTTCCATTGTACCTGAGTTAATTCTTTGCAGTCCTGCAATTCTGCAAAGATTTTTTCTGCAAAGTCCTTGCTGCAAAGGCCCTTAGAAAAGGCAGTCGCACCTCCGCAGGCAGTTCCGAGTTTTAAGGCTTGTCTATAATCTCCGCTCTTCAAAAAGCCTGCAATAAATCCTGCAACCATTGAATCTCCTGCCGCAACGGAATTGACAACCTCGCCTTTTGCAACGCCCATTTTCAGCACTTCGCCTTTTTCCGTAACGAGAATTGCCCCGTCTCTCGCCATTGAAACAAGTACATTCTTCGCACCCTTTTCCTGTAAAATCTTTGCATATTTTACAATATCATCAACACCCGAAAGCTTTACTTCAAAAATTTCTTCAAGCTCAAAATTATTAGGCTTAATAAGAAAGGGTTTGTATTTCAGCACATTCATAAGCAAATCCTTCGCTGCGTCAACAACAACTCTGATATTTTTGTCTTCAAGCCGAGCCATGATCTGCTGATATATATCCGCTGTAACCGACGCAGGAATGCTCCCTGAAAGCACCAGCCAATCACCCTCTGATAGCTTGTCAAGCTTGTTAAACAGCTCAACAATAGCCGCAGCGGTGATAACAGGACCTGCACCGTTGATTTCCGTCTCACAGCCTGATTTCAGCTTGACATTAATTCTTGTCATGCCTTCTCTCAGCCTGATAAAATCGGTGTTAAAGCCCTGCTTTTTCAGACCGTCTTCAAAAGCGCTGCCGGTAAATCCTGCAATAAATCCGAGAGCCGTATTCTCGATTCCAAGATTGTTCAATACTCCCGACACATTAATTCCCTTTCCTCCAAACAAAACCTCGCTGTCATTTGCTCTGTTTACTCTTCCTAAATTAAGTTCGTCAACCTTAACATAATAATCCAACGCAGGATTAAAAGTCACCGTATAAATCATTTATATTCCTCCAAATCAAAAGCCTGTC
>JBJERA010000150.1:0-7753 GCA_051882035.1 Hominimerdicola sp. | reverse complement strand
CCAGTCACGGATATTTTCAAGCCAGTGGAAATATATTTTATCAAAACGTTCAGGAATAAACTTGGTTTTACCGCTCTTAACAGCGTCAATAGCAGGCTGAACAAGCGGCTGCATCTTAACAAACCACTGAGTTGAAACCTTTGGCTCAACAGTTGTTCCACATCTGTAACAAGTGCCAACATTGTGAGCGTGCTCTTCAACTCTTACAAGGAAATCGCCCTTATCCAAATCCTCAACGATTTTCTTTCTTGCCTCATATCTGTCCATTCCTGCATAGTCAGGGTAATCATCGACAATCTTAGCGTCATCGGTCATAACATTGATAACTTCAAGATTATGACGTTTTCCAACCTCAAAGTCGTTAGGGTCATGAGCAGGAGTAATCTTTACAACGCCTGTTCCAAAGTCCATTTCAACATAATCGTCTGCAACAACAGGGATTTCTCTGCCAACTAATGGAAGAATCAAAGTCTTGCCGATAATATCCTTATATCTGTCATCATTAGGGTTTACCGCAACAGCAGTATCACCCAGCAAAGTTTCAGGACGAGTTGTAGCAAGCTCTAAATAACCGCTGCCATCCTTGAACGGATAGCGGAGATGCCAGAAATGTCCTGCCTGGTCCTCAAAAGTAACCTCAGCGTCAGAAAGAGATGTACAACAGCAAGGACACCAGTTAATCATTCTTTCGCCTCTGTAAATGAGTCCTTTTTCGTAATACTTAACAAAAACTTCTTTTACAGCCTTTGAACAGCCTTCGTCCATTGTAAAGCGTTCTCTTTCCCAGTCGCAGGAAGAACCAAGCTTTTTTAGCTGTTCAACAATACGTCCTCCGTACTGTTCCTTCCATTCCCAAGCACGCTTCATAAAACCATCTCTGCCCAAATCTTCCTTGGTAAGACCTTCCTTACGCATTGCTTCAACGATTTTTACTTCGGTAGCAAGTGCAGCATGGTCAGTACCTGGCAGCCACAAAGCAGAGTAACCGCTCATTCTCTTCCAACGGATAAGAATATCCTGCAAAGTTTCGTCCAGAGCGTGACCCATGTGGAGCTGTCCCGTAACGTTCGGAGGCGGAATTACAATAGTGTAAGGCTTTTTCTCAGGGTCTCTTTCCGCATGAAAACAGTTATTATCTGTCCAGTACTTATAAATTTTATCTTCAACCTGATTAGGTTCATAAAGCTTAGAAAGCTCTTTTTTCATTATAAACAATCCTTTCAAAAATATTTTTCACAATACGATAAAATCAGACTCGTACCGCTCTGGTATTTTTATGAAAGGCAGGTTTGCATACCTTTATAAAGGCATACCGACTTTCTATCATCAAAAACATTCCTTTCAACGTGCAAATGCACAAATATTCATTTTATATTATGACACTTTTTTTTTCACTTGTCAATAGCAATTCCATTTATAAAGAGGAGATATTGCCGAAAAAGTCACCCGTTTGTGTGAAATTAACAAAAGCAGCGTAAATATTTTTACAAGTTTGGCGAAAAATAATTTCAAAACCCCTTGACAAAATTCAGAAAAGGGTATAAACTATAGTTAGCACTCAAAGAGAATGAGTGCTAACGCTTAAAGATAAAGAGTGCTAATTCTAAATCTTCAAGCAGAACAGCAATCGGGTGGTGAGAAAATGGACGACCGAAAACTTAAAATTCTTACAGCCGTGGTTGACGAATATATTGTTACTGGCGAACCCGTAGGGTCTAAGGCAATTATGGCTCACGTTAAAGCTTCATCGGCAACAATCCGAAACGAAATGGCTGAACTTGAAAAGCAAGGTTATCTTGAACAGCCGCACACTTCCGCAGGAAGAATTCCAACATATAACGGATATAGGCTGTATGTTGATAAGCTTATGGAGCAAAATAGTCTAAGCGATGAAGAAAAGGCAAGGCTTGACGCAATGCTTCCTGACGAATATGTTACTGAGGAAGATTTGGTTGAGTCGGCGTCGATGGCTTTGGCAGAATTGACTCAATGCGCTGCGGTGGTTGCAGATTCAACACCTAAGTTTTCAATGATTTCAAAGGTTGAAGTTATCCCGACCGGTAAGCGAATGTATGTAATTTTAATGATTACATCTAACGGTTCGATAAAAAATAAGGTCTGTCGTCTTGAATTTGACCTTGATGACGAACAGCTTGATTTTTTCAATAACTTTGTAAAGGAAAATCTTGACGGAGTTCCTTTGTCGCAGTTGTCCGACGAGTATATTGAAAATCTCATGACCGCAATGGGAACTTATATGATGACTCTTTCGCCTCTTGTTTCCGAGATAATTAAAATGTCGAGGGAAATTGGCGGAGCAGTTAAGATTAAAGGACAGAAAAATCTTCTGACCTGCAAGGACTTCAATCAAAATGAGATAATTACACTTCTTGATAATGAGAAGGAATTGAGAAGTTTCATTGACGATACTTTTTCCGGACTGCATATAATGTTTGCTCCCGAAAAGGACGGATTTGTAATTCACAATTCTTCTATTATAACTTCGCCGTTCTCAAAGGACGGCAAAACGGCGGGTACTTTGGGACTTATCGGACCTATGAGGCTTGATTATGCGAAATTTATTCCGTATCTTGAATACTTCACAGGTAAGATTACAGAAATGATTTCAGAGAAACCGCCGGAGGATGACAACAATGATATTTAGAAAGAAAGGCAGGCGACATGATTTGAGTAATGAAAAAGAAAAGGAACTCGAAGAAGAAATGCAGGAAACCGAGGCTCAGGCTGAGGAGAATGCACAAACAGCGGAAGAAACTGCTGAGAAAGAGCTGACAGAGGAAGAAAAACTTAAAGCTGAGCTTGATGAGGTTAAGGATAAGTATTTAAGACTTATGGCTGAATATGACAATTTCAGAAAGCGTTCTGCTAAGGAAAAGCTTGAAATTGGTGATACAGTCAAGGGCAATGCAATAAACGAAATACTTCCTGTATTTGATAATTTTGAAAGAGCTTTGGCTGCTGAAACTGCTGATACTGTTTATAAGCAAGGAATTGAAATGATTTTCAAGCAGTTCGGTGACTCTTTGAAAAAGCTTGGAGTTGAGATTATCAACCCACTGGGAGAAGTTTTTGACCCGAACATTGCCAATGCAGTAAATCAGATTGAAGACCCTGAACTTGGTGAAAATGTAGTTGCTCAGGTTTTCCAAAAAGGTTACAAAATCAGCGACAAAGTTATCAGATATGCAATGGTGGTTGTAGCGAACCCTTAGGCAACACTGCACAATGTACAATTATTTTTCAGCTGAAAATGCTGATTGCAGTGAGATTAATTACAATAGCACGAAATTCATAAGAAAATAATTTATTGAATAAAATTATGCTTTGATATTGAAAGGAAGAATGACTTATGGCAAAAATTATTGGTATAGATTTGGGAACAACTAACTCATGTGTAGCTGTTATGGAAGGCGGAGAAGCTGTTGTTATCCCTAACAGCGAAGGCGCAAGAACTACTCCTTCTGTAGTCGGCGTTTCAAAGAATGGCGACAGACTTATCGGTCAGGTTGCTAAAAGACAGGCAGTTACTAACTTTGACAATACTGTAATTTCTATCAAGAGACATATGGGCTCAGATTATAAGGCTCACATGGGAGGTAAAGATTATACTCCTCAGGAAATTTCAGCTATGATTCTTCAAAAGCTTAAATCAGATGCTGAGGCTTATCTCGGAGAAACAGTTACAGAGGCTGTAATTACAGTTCCAGCTTACTTCACAGACGCTCAGAGACAGGCTACTAAGGACGCAGGACAGATTGCAGGTCTTACTGTAAAGAGAATTATCAATGAGCCTACTGCAGCTGCTCTTTCTTATGGAATTGATAAGGAAGAAGATCAGAAGGTTATGGTGTACGACCTCGGTGGTGGTACATTCGACGTTTCAATCATTGAAATGGGCGATGGTGTAACAGAGGTTCTTGCTACCGCAGGTAATAACCATTTGGGCGGCGATGACTTTGACCAGAGAATCATTGATTGGATGGTTAAGGAGTTTAAATCTGCTGAGGGTGTTGACCTTACAAATGACAAGATGGCTATGCAGAGACTTAAAGAGGCTGCTGAAAAGGCTAAGATTGAGCTTTCTTCCACTGCTTCATCAACAATCTCACTTCCGTTCATTACAGCAGATGCTACCGGTCCTAAGCATCTTGAATTGACCCTTACACAGGCTAAATTCAACGAAATGACAGCAGACCTTGTTGAATCTACAATGGGACCTGTTCGTCAGGCTCTCTCTGATTCAGGTTTGTCTGCAAACGACCTCCAGAAGGTTCTTATGGTCGGCGGTTCTTCAAGAATTCCTGCTGTTCAGGAAGCTGTTAAGAAGTACCTTGGTAAAGAACCATTCAAGGGTATCAATCCTGACGAGTGTGTTGCTCTTGGTGCTGCATATCAGGGCGGCGTTCTCGGCGGCGACGTTAAGGACGGACTGCTTCTTCTTGACGTAACTCCGCTTTCACTCGGTCTTGAAACAATGGGTGGAGTTTGCACAAAGATCATTGAGAGAAACACAACTATTCCTACTAAGAAATCACAGATTTTCTCCACCGCTGCTGATAATCAGTCCGCAGTAGATATTAACGTACTTCAGGGTGAGCGTGAGTTCGCTAAGGACAACAAGCAGTTGGGTATGTTCCGTCTTGACGGTATTGCTCCTGCTCCAAGAGGAATTCCTCAGATTGAAGTAACATTTGATATTGACGCTAACGGTATCGTACACGTTTCCGCTAAGGATTTGGGTACAGGTAAGGAGCAGAATATTACTATTACTTCTTCTACCAATATGTCCAAGGAGGACATTGAAAAGGCTGTTAAGGACGCTGAGGCATTCGCTGCTGAGGACGCTAAGAAGAAGGACGAGGTTGATGCAAGAAATGCTGCTGACCAGCTTGCATTCCAGGCTGAGAAGTCATTAAATGAGTTTGGTGACAAGGTTGACGCTTCTGACAAGGCTGACTGCCAGGCTAAGATTGACGCTTTGAAGGAAGCTCTCAAGGGTACTGATATTGAAGCTATTAAGGCTAAGCACAAGGAGCTTGAAGACGCATTCCAGGCTGTTGCAACAAAGGTTTACCAGCAGGTTCAGGGTGCACAGGGCGCTCAGGGATTTGACCCTAACAATATGGGAGGTATGGGCGGAAATGCTCAGGATACTTCTTCAAATAAGGGCGGCGACGATGTAATTGACGCTGAGTTTACTGACGCTGAATAATAACGAATAAATTATGGCGGCCTCTGTTTTGCCTGTTTGGCAAGGCAGAGGTAATGCCGTATTGGGAGAGATATTTTATGGCTGAAAAACGAGATTATTATGAAGTCCTTGGTGTATCAAAGGGTGCGTCGGACGATGAATTGAAAAAGGCTTTCCGTAAGCTTGCCAAGCAGTATCACCCTGACCTTCACCCCGGAGATAAAGAGTGCGAGGAGAAGTTCAAGGAAGTAAACGAGGCTTATGAAGTTCTGTCAGATTCTGAAAAGCGTGCAAGATATGACCAGTTTGGTCATGCAGGTGTTGACCCGAATTACGGCGGTGGAGCAGGTGGTTCTGGCTTTGGCGGATTTGGCGATATGGGAGATATTTTTGATTCTATCTTTGGCGGATTCGGTGGTTTCGGCGGAGGACGTTCTTCAAATCCTAACGCTCCTAAGCGTGGTGAGGATATTAGAGCAAGCATTGGAATTGATTTCATGGAGGCTTGCAAGGGTAAAAAGGTTAAGGTACGTCTGAATCGTTCGGTACAGTGTTCTGAATGTCATGGTACGGGTGCTGCCGCAGGAACTTCTGCAAAAACTTGCCCTGATTGTCAGGGCAGAGGTACGGTGAGAATGTCACAGAGAACTCCATTTGGTAATATTGCTCAGACAGTTACTTGCAGCCGATGCAGCGGTAAAGGTAAGATTATTGATACCCCTTGTACAAAGTGTAACGGTCAGGGAAGAACCAAGGCTGTTATGGAAAAGGAGATTGAGATACCGGCAGGAATTGATGACGGACAGGTTCTGCGTGTTGCAGGAGAGGGTAACTGTGGTATAAACGGCGGACCTAATGGTGATTTGCACATCAGCGTAACTGTTCGTCCAGACCCGATTTTTGAGCGTGACGGATATGATGTATGGACTGAAATTCCGATTACCTATACTCAGGCAACTCTTGGAGATGAAATCACAGTTCCTACGGTTGACGGAAAGGTTAAGTATAATGTTCCTGAGGGTACTCAGGCAGGTACTGTATTCCGTCTGAAAGGAAAGGGAATTAAGAAACTTAACCGCAGCGACAGAGGCGACCACTACGTTCGTGTTAGTGTTGAAGTTCCAAGAAATCTTTCAAAGGAACAGAAATCCTTGCTGAAAGACTTTGAAAAGTCTTTGAATGAAAAGAATTATGCCAAGAGAAAAACTTTCTTTGACAAGCTTAAAGACAAATTCAAGTAATTATACTTACAAAAATACTGGCGGACATTTAGTAATAGTGTTCGCCAGTTAGTTTTATTGAATGGATATTGTAATTGTTATATACAATTTTTCCTATATGCACATAGTAATTATGTATAAATGAACGGTAAATGTTAGTTAATATGCAGTTAATAAATATAGTCTATAATTAATAAATATGTTTACATTGACCCTATTCATTTAGAAAGGCAGGATTTTATGTCTAAAAAACCAAATTCCGAAAAAGAAAGCAAAAACCTGATTGATGATGAAGACGATTATGAATATGAAAAAAAGCTTGCCGAAGAAGAAAGGGAACGTATGAATGCTCTTGAAGAGGCTAAAAAAGAGCATGAAAAGCGTGTGCGAGATGAAGAAAAAGCCAGAGCAAAACGTATTCACGATGAGCGAATTGAGCTTATGAAGCTGAAAACGGGCGTAATTGAAAGCTCTGATACCATTAAAGAGGAAAAAGAGGTTATAAAAGAGGTTCACGGTGTCGAAAAAATCGCTAATTATTGGTACAGGGATAAGTGGCTTATTTTGTTTGGCGCATTTATTATAATTGTTGTGGGATTTATGATTTATTCTCAGGTAACGAAAGAAAAGGCAGACCTGACAGTTATGATGATTGCCAATAATGAGCTTGAATACCGATATGATGAGCTTGAAGCCTTTTTTGAAAAGTATACCGACGATATTGACGGAAACGGGTATGTTGATGTTGATATTCTGATGATTCCTATTAATTCCCATTCAAGTGATTATCAGATGTATTCAACTTATATATCAAAATTGCTTGCTAATTTGCAAACGGGCGAAAATATTATTGTTATTACCGACTCTAATACGGAGGAGCGTTTTAAGGAAATTATGAAAAGCGACCTTGCTGAGGATTTTCCGGATAACAAGTATATTGATGAGTTAGGTTTCAGTTTGAATATGGAACTTGTGGCAGAGGAACTTAAATATGAGAATATGCCTAATGATGTTCATGTATCTTTGCGACAGCCCATTCAGACGGTTGGTGATTCTTTGGAAACTATGCAGGAGAATTATGACATAAGCTTTAAAGTTTTTGAGAGAATGGTCAACGACCTTACTGCAAGAGCTGAAGAATCAAACGACCCTGGTCTTGAAACTGAACCTATTAAATATGACGATAGCAGTGAGGAAGAAGCCGTTTCGTCAGAAATTAATGATTAATTAGAATATACCATAAAAAACAGGCGGACATTGTGTGAAATGAGACCCCCAAAAATATTGTGTAAAAAGAAAAAAATACTTCCAGTCAGACAAA
>JBJERA010000149.1:0-7757 GCA_051882035.1 Hominimerdicola sp. | reverse complement strand
GGTCGATGATATAGATTCCGTTTCTTTCTGTGAAAATGTACTGAGCCATTTTCGGGTTCCATCTTCTTGTCTGGTGACCAAAGTGTACGCCAGCTTCAAGAAGCTGCTTCATTGATACTACTCCCATTGTAGTAACCTCCTGTTTGGTTTTTATTTCCGCATAAGCGGATTAACTTTATCCTCCGAACAGTTTAACTTGCTTTCACCTAAACATATAGGACCAACAGCAAAAACTGCCCGTGCGAATTGCTTAATAATTATACCACAAACTTACTTGATTTTCAAGTGCCTGCACCTAATTATTTTGACAAATTTTCAACAACGCAAGTTCTGCTTTTTGTACAAATTGCATCATCATTAAAGGAAACTAGTATGGTATCCTCTCCAATCAGCTCAATATTTCTGCATTTTATTACAATATCGTCATCTCTGCCCATAATTCCAAAGGCTCTGGGTTTACCATAAACGATGAGGGAAACAATACTGCTGGTTGAAGTATCCATTTCAATGTCGTCAACATAACCGATTTTCAGACCTGTTTTCATGTTAACAACTTCCTTGTTTCGCAGATTGGAAAAACTGCAAATCAATATAAACACCTCCCATATATTTTCGGTTACAGAAATATATGAAAGCATAAGCTTGTTTAATTCATCTTAAAGTGGCTGAAAATTTTTCTGCCTTGTCTTTGTGAAATTTGTATTGTTTTCTTCTCTGACAAAATCTGCAATAGTCAGAATAAATTCTGCATTTGTAGGTTTTTTAGGCATTACGTCACCAAATTGGAAATAAAGTTTCTTAACTGCCACATCGGTATTGTTCCAGCTTTTAGTGATTGCTATTCTAATGGAATGCTCTACGCTTAAAGGTTTTGAATTGTATTTTTTAGCAATATAAGGATAAATTTCGCCGTTAAAATTTGGACGAATATGTTTTTCAAACAATATGTACATAATAGCAGTAACTATATAATCCCTGCCAAGCTGTCGGGAAGTCATTTGAAAATCACTGAGAATGTTCACAAGCCGTTCATGAATAATGTCTTTAAAACCATTTATATCAAGAGGCATAGTATCAATAATTAACTTTATATGGCTCGCCACAGCATCGAAATTGCAGGGAAGTCGGGTATTTATAGTAACACCCATTTCTTCAAGCATTTTCAAAGTTTCTGCATCTTCATAGGTGTATATATTATAATATATGGTATCGGTTTCAGAATATCGGATATTTTTTATAAGCTTTTTTGCACAGTCCAAACCCAGAGAACTGCTGTTAAAAACTACAATAGAAGGTACATGTTTCAATATTGACACTTCAAGTATAACAGCATTATTCTCACAGGTTATTGTTTCTACGCCAATACCGTTTAATTTTTCAATTAGGATTTGATGCTGAAATGGAAAATCCTCAGCAATTAGCACGACGCTTTTAGACAAATTACCGACTCCTCAAACTTTTTGTATTGAATTAATTATACCAAATAATTCTCCAAATTTCAAGAAAATACACAAAAACATAAAAAAGTTCAGTCTTATTCATATAATTTGTTAATCAAAAATACATTATAATTTTAAAGATGTCGCAAAATTCGACTTTATAAACGTTCTTTAATACTATTCAATGCGTTTTTTTCTAGTCTTGAAACCTGTGCCTGAGAAATGCCAATACTTTTGGCGACTTCAACTTGAGTTTTTCCTTTAAAAAATCTCAAATACAAAATGTTTTTTTCACGAGGCTGAAGTTCGCTGATTGCTTCTTTGACTGAAAGTTCATCAAGCCAACTTTTGTCATCATAATTGTCGCCTACTTGGTCAAGCAGATATAATGTATCTCCGGAATCGGAATATACTGGTTCGTAAAGTGAAACGGGGTCGCTTATTGATTCAAGAGCGGTAACAACGTCCTCTCGCTTTTCTCCTATTTCTTTGGCAATTTCCTCAACAGACGGTTCTTTCTGTGTTTTATTCATAAGTAGTTCTTTTGCCTGCATCGCTTTATATGCAAGGTCACGGAGTGAACGGCTGACCCTCATAGGCTGATAATCTCGCAGAAATCTTCTCAATTCTCCAGCAATCATTGGAACGGCGTAGGTGCTGAACCGAACATCAAGATTTGTATCGAAATTATCAATAGCTTTTATAAGTCCCACAACTCCCACTTGAAAAAGGTCGTCAGGAGATTCACATCTGCTTACAAATTTTTGAAGGACACTCAGAACAAGTCTGAGATTACCATTAATGAGCTCCTCACGAGCCTTTTTATCACCATTGTGGGCTTTAAGAAGTAATTCTCTTTTTTCTGTTTCTTTGAGGGTTTTTAATGTATTGGTATTTACTCCGCTTATTTCGACTTTATTATATTGCATTATTTTGTTCCTCCGTTTGATAATATAATTATTACCAATGGAGTTTTAAGCTATTCATGGGATATTATGCTAAAAATAATAAAGGGTATAATTAACACTCAGTAAGAAGGAATATGGTTTTGCTTATCAGACATAATAATTGCGAGGTGATAAAACATGGCAAAACAAGGAATGAAACGTCCTGACTACACGCATACGCACTCGAAAAATGACCTTCCGCCCGTACCCGAAATTCAAGGTAAGGCAAAACATGGGAATGCACACGTTAATCCCATTATCAGCGGGACAAAATCACCTGCTCAGAAAGTTTTTCACACAAAGCCTTTTAATATAAGCAGTGAGAAAAATGAAAGGCCAATATCATCGGCATATCCTGTCGTTGATAATGACCTTGCGAGAGATAATATGGAAAACAATATTCCGTATGCGGATTTACAGGACTTGTAAATGAAAAAGCGACTAAGAGCAAAATCTTAGTCGCTTTTGTTTGCAAAATTTACTTTACAGCGTCAATAAGCTGCTGGGTTCTGTCAGTTTTTTCCCAAGCAACGCCCAAGTCCTCACGTCCGATATGACCGTAAGCTGCAAGCTGCTTGTACTGTGGTTTTCTCAAATCAAGATCTTTGATAATTGCGGAAGGTCTAAGGTCAAATACCTTATTAACTGCCTCTGAAAGTTTTTCATCAGAAACCTTACCTGTGCCGAATGTGTCAACCATTACAGAAACAGGGTGTGCAACACCAATTGCATAAGCAAGCTCAACTTCACATTTGCTTGCAAGACCTGCGGCAACGATATTTTTAGCAACATACCTTGCAGCATAAGTAGCAGAACGATCAACCTTTGTAGGGTCTTTTCCTGAAAAAGCTCCGCCGCCGTGACGAGCATATCCGCCGTAAGTGTCAACAATAATCTTACGGCCGGTAAGACCGCTGTCTCCCTGAGGCCCGCCTACAACAAAACGTCCAGTAGGATTTACAAAATAAGTTGTATTCTCATCAAGAAGTTCAGCAGGAATAACGGTTTTTATGACTTTTTCAATAATATCTGCTCTTATTTGTTCCAATGTTACAGCCTCGTCGTGCTGAGAAGAAACTACAACAGCGTCAATCCTTGAAGGCTTACCGTCAACATATTCAACAGTAACCTGAGTTTTTCCGTCAGGTCTGAGATATGGCAATGTACCGTTCTTTCTAACTTCTGTAAGCTTCAAAGCAAGCTTGTGAGCCAAAGATATTGGCATAGGCATAAGCTCAGGTGTTTCGTCGCAAGCATAACCGAACATAATGCCTTGGTCACCCGCACCTGTATCAAATGCATTTTCATCTCTGCCTTCAAGTGCATTGTCAACGCCCATTGCAATGTCAGGGGACTGCTTGTCTATTGAAGTAAGAACAGAACAAGTGTGACCGTCAAAACCATATTTAGCTCTATCGTATCCGATTTCAATGACAGTGTCTCTTACAATCTGAGGAATATCAATCTGAGCCTTAGTTGTAATTTCACCCATACACATTACAAAACCGGTAGTTGTAACAGTTTCGCATGCAACTCTTGACATTGGATCCTGAGCGAGCATTGCGTCAAGAATTGCATCAGAAATCTGGTCGCAGATTTTATCAGGATGTCCCTCAGTAACCGATTCTGATGTAAATAAAAATTTAGACATTTTTACCTCTCTCCTTAAAGTAATAGAATATTTGTTAGGCAAATAGCCGAAATAAATTCAAGCGTTTCGATTTTCCGAAACGCTTGAATTTTCACAAATCCTCATCTTCCGGAATAAACCGCAGGAATTAGCACCTTAGTAAAAACTAGGTTGCCGGGCTTCACAGGACCTGTTCCTCCACCACTCTTGATAAGGCTATTCAATTTAACACTAATAATTATACTACTATAGTATGCCCTTTGTCAACTACTTTTTACAATTTTGTCTATGAATTTTTCGATAATATTTTCATAATAACATTTATCATGAAAGAAATTTACTTTTTATAATTTTATTTGTTTTAAAATTTCTAATAATCAGATAAATAATAAAAGGAACAATTATTAGTGATAATAAAGATAATTTGATAAAGGCATATAGTTAATTTTAGTAAATAATTATTATGCAACAATGAATTAAATTAATAATTAAAAGACAATATTAACATTAGTTTAATTGGCTTTTTAGAAAGTATTGTCAAATATCACAAAAAATAATTTGCTAAATTGGTTAATTATACGATTATTTGAACGAAAACGTTTACAGATTAAAATATTTATTGACTTTATTAAAATGTAATGATATCATTAACATTAAGCTAAATTTAATGTTCTTAAAGTTAGTTTTAGATTCTTGATTTAGTAGAGGATATTTTAATTTTGTTGGAGGTAAGAAATATGAAGTCTATTATCAGACGAGTAACTTCGACTGCACTCGCAGCAGCAATGGTTTTATCAATGACACCGGCATTTGATATTTCTACTGATGCAGCAAGTGTTCCGGAGGGCTTTGTTTACACTAAGGGAACAAAGTTTATGTGCGATGGTGCTCCATTCTATTATGGCGGTACAAACTGTTATTATTTGATTTATAAGGAGCAGGACGCTGTTCAGAATGTTCTTGATGACTGTGTTGACATGGGACTTAGTGTAATTCGTACTTGGGGTCATCTTGATGTTGGTGTTAAGGCTGACAATTTCTCCGATTCAAATCCTGTTTTTAATAACAGCAGAGACGGTCAGGGTCAGAAAGACGGAGTTTATTTCCAGTATTTTGATAAGACTTTGAATAAACCTGTTGTAAATGAAGGAGCAAACGGTCTCCGCAGACTCGACTATGTAATTGCAGAGGCTGAAAAGAGAGGGCTTAAACTTATTATTACATTTACAAACTACTGGGAGGCATTCGGCGGAATGGATCAGTACTGTTTGTGGATGACTGAGGCAGGCTACGGTTCTTTCAAGCGAAACGAATTCTATACAAACGAAATTATGAAGGGTTGGTATAAGGATTATATCAAAACACTTCTTAACCATACAAACTACTACACTGGCGAAAAGCTTATGGATTCCGAGGCTGTATTTGCTTGGGAACTCTGTAACGAGCCTAGAGTTGACCCTAACTATGGCAATTCCACTTCTGCTGACGATATGACAACAGATATGGGTTGTACAAAGGATGTTCTTTACAACTGGGCTAAGGAAATGTCTGAGTATGTAAAGAGTATTGACCCATATCACATGGTTTCAATAGGTGATGAGGGATTCTTCAATTATGGTAAGACAACAGCAGAGATTAATGAAATCGGTGTTGACTCCTACTTTGCGTTCACAGGCGATTCAGGTGTTGACTTTGAAAAGCTTATGACAATCGACACCGTTGACTTTGGTACTCCTCATATGTACTGCGACCAGTGGAACATGGCTTGGAAGACAGATTCACAGGGTATTAGCTCACAGATTGATAATGGTAAAGACGATGATATGGACTGGCTGAAGCTTCATGCAAAGGCTGCTCAGGAGGCAAATAAGCCTATAATACTCGAAGAATTCGGTCTTTCTCATAAGAATTCAAACATTATCAGCCAAAGCGATAAATCCGCGAGAGATCCATATTACCAGAAGTGGATGGATCTTATTACAGGTACTTCATTTGACGGTGAGTATGAGTTCCAGGGCTTTACATACTGGATGATTGGTTCAAGAGGCAGTGATTCTCAGGGATTCCCTAACGGTTACTATCCTGACTGGGACGGTTACACTATTTACGGTAATGCTGAGGATGATGCAAAGGAAAATCCAAATTCCAACGCTAGACAGATTATTATTGATGCAGCTGCAAAGATGAACGCAAAGAATATTTGCAATCTTGTAGATCCTGATGAAGTTTCATTTGATAAATCAAATTCAAGCGATGTAGTTTTGACAGCTAAAATGAAGATGGGTTCACCTTCGAGCGTTAAGCTTAACGGCACAGCTTTGTCAAGCAGTAATTACTCAATTAGTGGCACAACTATTACAATTAAGAGCAGCTATCTTAAAACTCTTGAGCCTTCTAAATATGAGTTCACACTTGTTTGCACAGAGGGTAACAATCCTACATTCACTATTGATGTTGACGATAGTTCAATTACTCCTGCAATTATTGATAAGGAGTCAGTTACAATCGACAAAAACCCTAAGAAGTGCACCGACGTAACAATTAATATGACTTTGAACGGAAGCACACTCAAGGGTATCAATAATAAGGGTGTAGCTCTTGTTCAGGGCAGCGATTATACAGTTTCAGGTAGCACTGTAACTATTAAGAAATCTTACCTCACAACTCTTGCTGAGGGTAATGCAACTCTGACATTTGATTTCAGCCCTGCAAAAGACAAAACTTTGAGCATTAAGGTTGAAGATACAACCGGTGCTGATGAGTTCGATGTATTTGATTCTTACTCTTCTTCCGATGATCTTTGGAGTGCTTATTCCAGAAATACAAACGGTGACGAAGTTTCACTTTCTCTCACAACTAAGAATGGCTCACAGGCTTTGGCTTATGGATATAACATTGGTGGCTCTGGTTACTGTGGTGTTACAAAGGGCGTAAATAAGGACTTCTCCGTATACAAGGGAATTTCTCTCTGGATCGAGGGTGACGGTTCAGGCAACGAAATCACCATTCAGCTTGAGGACAGTGATGGAAGATACCGTGAAGCATATATTACTCTTGATTTTACAGGCGGAAAGACAGTATTCATCCCATTCTCTGACTTTGTAGCTCCAAGCTGGCAGAGTGGAAGTGATTCTATTAACTCAGCTAAAATTACTAAATTCTCAATCTATACTGGAGGCAGCGGAAAGACATCAGGTACAATTTACTTTGATAACATTATTGCTGCTGACAAGGCAGATGAACCTGAAACAACTAAGGATATTTCTGATTGTTCAGTAAGTCTCAGCGGATACAGCTTCGATTACACAGGTTCTGCAATCACTCCTACTGTAACAGTTAAGAACGGCTCAACAACTCTTACAAAAGGTACTGATTATACAGTTTCATACAGCAACAACGTAAATGCAGGTACTGCAACAGTTACAGTTACAGGTATGGGTAACTATACAGGTTCAACATCTGTTTCATTTACAATTAATAGCGTTGTTACCAGCAATGATATTGCTGATTGCACAATTACACTTTCTAGCACTTCATTTGAATATTCTGGTTCTCCTATCAAGCCAAAGGTAACTGTTAAGAGCGGTTCTAAGACTCTTACACTTGGTACAGATTATCTTGTAAGATATGTAAATAATATTGAGGCAGGTACAGCAACAGTTGTAATAGCTGGTAAGGGCAATTATACAGGCAGAGTTGAAAAGACATTTACTATTGTAAAGAGCTCTAACAACATTGCTA
>JBJERA010000148.1:0-7769 GCA_051882035.1 Hominimerdicola sp. | reverse complement strand
GACACAAAAGGTACAGACAAATTTGAGGAAAACACCAGTGCTGTTGAAATCGACACATTGTTCCAGAATCTGGATGATTTGTTTCTCAGCAAGGAAATTCCTGTAATAATCGGCGAATTTGGCTCAGTAAACAAAGATAATCTTGACCAGCGGATTGCCTGTGCTGAATACTACTTAAATCAAGCTGAATATTATGGTGTTCCCTGCATCTGGTGGGATAACGGGGCAACCGTCGGTTCAGGCGAAAATTTCGGACTGATGGACAGAACTTATTTCACATGGAATTTTCAGGAACTTGTTGATGTACTGATTGAAAAAACAAAATAACAATTTATTGTAACCAATATGTCATTGACAAAGATGGATAAATACTATATAATTAATACATAATCTAAATTTATTTTAAATATTATCCATAAAAGGAGATGGCATTATGGGAAAAATCAAAGTAGTTACTATCGGCAGACTTTACTGTGCAGGCGGCAGCAGTATCGGCAAGCTTGTTGCGGATAAGCTCAATGTAAAATGCTATGACAGAACAATAATTGACAAAGCTGCTCAAAACAGCGGAATATCTATGGCTGAAATAAAAAAATATGAAGAATCCATGCTTAATCCCATGCTTTCTCCCGTAAATTTTTTCGGAAAGGAACAGCTTAATATCGCTGAAAAGATTTTTGCAGCTGAAACCGAAGTCATTCTTGACATTGTTTCCAAAGAAAACTGCGTAATTGTGGGCAGATGCGCCGATTTTATATTGAAAAATAAAGTAAAAACACTTGATGTTTTCATTACTTCCTCATTGGAAAAGCGTATGGAAACTGCTATGAACGAGCATAATATTTCTGAGGATGATGTTATTTCAAGGCTAAAAAAGTATGACAAAAAACGTTCAAGTTTCTACAACGCAAACACCAACAAAAAGTGGGGAGATATTGAAGGATACGATATCTGCCTTAACAGCGCAAAACTAGGGTATGAAACCTGCGCTGAAATAATTGCTCAAACTGTAATTAATTCCAAATAAGAGGTTTTATAAATGGCAAAAGAAAAAGACGTCAAGACCAACGCAATGCGTATTCTTGACAGAAATAAAATTACATATAAAGTAAATACTTATGAGTGCGATGAGTTTATTGACGGAGTTCATATTGCCCAAAAGCTTGGACAATCCTGTGAAATGTCTTTCAAAACTCTGGTTACTGTTGGCAAAAGCGGAAATTATCATGTCTTTGTACTTCCGGTTGCCGAAGAACTGGATATGAAAAAGGCGGCGAAATCCGCAGGCGAAAAGTCGGTAGAAATGCTTCATGTGAAGGATATTAACTCTGTTACGGGATATATAAGAGGCGGCTGCTCTCCTCTGGGTATGAAAAAACAGTATGCCACGGTCGTAGATAAAAGTGCAGAACAATTTGACGAAATCATTATTAGCGGAGGCCGTTTAGGCTCGCAGATTTTCCTTGATCCTAAGGATTTAGTCAAGGTCACAAAAGGAAAATTTGATGATATTATATTCAGATAAAATTACACATAAACCATAAAAACGGGCGAACAAATTCAACTTGTTCGCCCGTTTTATATTTTATCAAGGAATACCAAATAGATTTATAACCATAGGGGCAATATAAATTACCAATATCAGTATAACACCTATTCCCATCAGCATAACTGAAAAAGCCTGACAAATTATTTCCGACCGCTTTATCTTACTGCCGAAAATCAGATAAACCGCAATCAGACCTGCACCGAGAATTGTTATAATAACACCTGCAATAAAGCCTTTGGGAGTTGAGGTAATTTCAATTCTGTTTTCTCCCTCGCTGAGATCAAAAGTAATAAAATCTCCAAAGCACTTACTATATTCAACTTTATCACCGTTGACTTTTACGCTGATACCGTCCTGATATGGCACAAACAGTACGCACTTTTCACCGCTTTTAGCATTGTAAGTTCCGCTGATCTCTCCGCTGTTTTCGGTAAGATTCAAAGATTTTACATTGTCAATAGCCTCTGACAGCTTGTCAAGGTCAAGTCCGAAAACGCCGAAGGAACTGCAAGTCACTTTCTTATTAACTCGGACTGTTACTGTTACGGTTTCATTCTCAAACTCGCCAAGCTTTAAAAGTCCGTTGTTTGCAGAGGACGGATATTTGCTCTGAATTGTAAGACCGTTGACGATTACTTCAAAGCTATTATTTATGGGTTCGCTAAGATTTGTAGTCAACTGGTCGAAACAGTCAAAATACAGCGACTGTCTGCCATCAACTTTGATGACATAAGACAAAACCCCGTCGTTTTCTTTCGGGTCAAACTTATAAGTTGCTGCCTGACCGCCAAAACTTTCCGCATTTTGCGACACATAGTAATATTTTGTAATAATCGGGTCGTCCTTATCCCCGCCAAGCAGATTTTCATACAACAGCTCCTGAATATCGCTTCGCTCATATAAATCAAGGTTTTGATATTTAGAGAAATCTCCCTCAACAACCAATCCAAGCGGAATGTAAAATTCACTTTCTTTAATGGAATAATCGTCGTTGCTGTAAACCACGTTTTCAGCATCTGATTCACCGGTAATCTCGTATTTCATGGAAAGCAAAGCGTCGGTAAGCTCTGTTCCTCCATTTGCTCCGACTTCCATCCAATAGGAACTGTATCCAAGCTTTTTCATTGCAAACATATAATCTTTGCTAGTAAGCGAGGTATAATGGCTTATGGAATTATAGCCCATTGCTCCCACAAGATTCATATCAAAAAGCTTGGACGAAGTCCCCACTCGATAAAAGCCATCGTCCTCAATTTTATCTGACAGATCCATTACATTCTGATAAATCTGCGTACGATTGGGATTTTTGCTGTCGGCGGAAGTCATGTAAATATTTATACTGGAAATTCCCTCAGCGCCAACTATTGCACACATAAAAATTGCCATAACCTTTCCCGAAAGCAAGCCCTTTTTGTAAAACAGAAAAATTGTTCCGAATACAAAAGCGCACGATACTGCTATTGCAAGAATAAGTTTGAATGAAGTATCGTTACCCCACAAATTTGACACATAATTTGAAATCGCTGTCAGATTGCTGTCTACCAATCCGATCGACAAGGTGCTGTAATAATACACTCCTACCGCACAAATTATGAAAACAAGCCAATGGTCGCAATGTTTTTGCTCGGTAATTTTCCTATGTTCATCATCAGAAAGATAAAGTCCGGCAACAGCTATTGCAAGATAAATTGCAATAAAACCGTATCTTGCAGGAAAAGACATATAGCTTCCCGTATGCCACATTACATTAATCGGCTCGACAAATATCGGCACAAGCGTAAGAAACAGCATAATAAGATATGTGTTAATCTTCTTGTTTCGTGGTTTTCCGTCCATTGTGCAAACTGCAATGATTACGAAAACCACTGTCGTCGCCAGCAGCATAGGAATTGTGGTCTGATAATTTGTGATAAAATTACAGTCTTGAAGATTTTCAATAATAGACCTTGTTCGCCCGCTGGAAAGATATTGAATAAGGCTGGGCAGCCAAACTACTGCTGACAGCAGAGCAGCCATTACAGAGCCTTCAATGAAAAGCACAGGCACTTGATGATATTTTTCCTCTTTTCGGTATCTCCAACAGAAAAGAGCCATTGAAAGCAATACAAACAGCACGATCATGTAGCTTATATAGTAATTCACCACTACAAAAGCCGTCATAACCGCCACATATGGCATAACCTTCCGCTTTTCCATAAGATATTTAAAAGAAACAAGCAAAAGCGGGAAAATATACATCATGTCCAGCCAGATATTATTCTGATAAAAGAGCATTGCATATCCGCATAAACCATAGGCTGTGCTTAATATTACCGCATAATACCATTTCAGCTTTTTCTGACAGTTTCTGAAATAAACCATTGAAGTAGCTGAGGCGGTCATAAGTTTCAGAACCGTAAGAATATTCACAAAATAGACCATATCAGCTTTATCCACAAAAGCTACCAGCAATGAAAAAGGACTTGACAGAAAGAAGAAAAATACTCCCCAGAAATTCGTTCCTCCTGCATTCTGGAAATTCAGAAACATTCCATCTTTTCCGCTGAGTATGTCTTTTAAATCGCACAGCAATGGAATAACCTGCTGTGACATATCACACCACGCTACCGTTCCTATACCAAATGGAAAAAGTCCATTCTTATAAAAACAGTATCCGCACACCGCCATAACCAAAAGAGGCGGTATGCAGAACGGCAATATTTTTTTCGTTTTATCCATTTTATTCCCATCCTTAAAAATTAATCAAGCATTATTTATTATACACCAACAAAATCATTATTTCAATAGCTTATTTCAAAAATATAACAAAATCAAATGAAAATCCTGTGAAAATCTGTTTAAAAGGTTGCTTTTTCTGTGTGTTAGTGCTATAATATAAAATAATAAATTATGAGAGGACGAGTTTTACATGAAATTAAAAAAAATCTTTAAAACGTTGGCTTTGGGCATTTGCAGCGCTGTTATGATGACCTCATTTGCAGCTTGCAGCGATAAAAATGATTCAAGCAGTGAGGCTGCCAGTTCTGCTGCTGACGAAAGCAAAACTTTTGTAATTACTCTTGATGCAGAAAATGCGCCTATTACCTGCGAAAATTTTGAAAAACTTGTTTCGGAAGGATTTTATGACGGACTTACATTCCACAGAATTGTAGAGGATTTTATGGCTCAGGGCGGTGACCCTAATGGCGACGGCACCGGTGGAAGCAGTGAAACTATTAAGGGCGAATTTTCCGAAAACGGCGTTGATAACAAGCTTAGCCACACAAGAGGCGTAGTTTCAATGGCTAGAAGTTCCGATCCTGACAGTGCGTCAAGCCAGTTCTTTATCTGCTATACTGATGATGATACATTCCTTGACGGTCAGTATGCGGCATTCGGTAATGTAACCGAGGGCATGGAAGTTGTTGATGAGTTCCTTACAGTTGAAAGAACACAGGGAACTGACGGTGCTATTTCTTCACCTGTAACACCTATTAAAATCGTAAAGGCTGAAATGATTGACGATGATGCAGACGGCAACCACAGAGTTAAATTCTATATGGATTTCTGATTGAATGATTTCTAAAATCGGACGAATACAACATTCGTCCGATTTTTTATGCCAACACTGCATAATTATCGTATATAGTGTTCCTTATACAAAGCGAAAAGAGAGCCAGACGCAACGTCCAACTCTCTTTCGTAGTAAGGAAAGTAAAATGAATAAAAGTAGGAATAATCAAATTAATCTTTTTTTGCCTCTTTAATGGCAATATACGACTCCATAAGCTCCACAGCACCGCTGATACCAGTCTTGGAGGAGTTGATGCAAAGGTCATAATTCTTAGCCTCGCCCCACTTCATATCAGTATAATAATTATAATATGACGCTCTTCGCTTATCAGTCTTTCTGATAAAATCGTCTACTTTGCTTTTCTCAATATCATATCTTTCAAGAATTCTGCGCTTTTTCTCAAAGGAATCACCCATGACGAAAAAGTTTATAACATTAGGCTCATTTTTCAGCACATAATCTGCACATCTGCCTACGATTACGCAAGGACCTTGTTTAGCAAGCTTTTTAATAGTATCAAACTGCGCCAAGAAAATCTTGTGATTTAAAGGCATATCCGGATTAAGCCGTCCGTCAGCAGTAACAGGATAATTACCCATTACCAATGAAAACAGCAAGCTGTTTGTATAGTTCTCATCATTTTTTACAAAAAGTTCCTCACAAATACCGCTTTCCTTTGAAGCGATTTCAAGCAGTTCCTTATCATAAAATGGAATACCAAGCTTATCCGCAAGAGTCTTTCCTATTTCTCTGCCTCCGCTGCCGAATTCACGGCTGATTGTAATAATTGATTTCATAAAAAAGACTCCTTTCCTACGGCAAAATGCCTTTAATCTACGTTAGCCTTTCCTCTAACGTATTTATATTATAGCACATTTTTTGTATTTTGTACACAATTTTCAGCAAAATTGTTGCACAAATTTATATATAATTATTCGTACAATTTTAATGAATTAACGTCACTCATTAAACTTAATTAAATTTTTGCTGTAAAATCAGTTCATAAAGCTATTGTGTTTTTGTGAAAAGTGTGGTAAAATGTCAATATACATTACTGTTTTACTGTACAATTTGAAAGGGGATATTATAAATGGAAGAAATACAAAAGCTTATGGACGCCGAAGAATACGCTCAGGCTGTCGAACTGATTTTGGATATACCGCAGGAACAGCTTACGCTGCAACATCTTGATATGCTTGCCTGTGCATATTTCAATCTTGGGGAATACGATTTGTCGCTTGAATTTATGAAACAGCAATACGAAAGAGGCGAACGCTCATGCCGTTGGCATTATTTAACTGCGCTGATTTTATATGCTATGAAAAATTATGAGGACGCACAAAATTTGCTTGAAATCTGCATTAGCCTTAATCCACCAGAGGAGCTTTTGCAGAAATGCGAAAGTATGTTAGCACAGATTGCGGATAAACAGCCTATTCACGAGGGTATTCCTATTATGTATGACGAGGAAGAAATGCTCACCGTTGAAAAGCATATTGAAAAATATTTCGGCAAGTTTGAAACGGTTCTTCATGAGATTTATTCCCCTGATATTCATGTTGATATATGCGTTGTTCCGCCCACAAAAGAAAGGGATTATTACATACTTTCCACAATGGGCATGGGAGCAAGAAAGATGAATGTTCCCGAAGAACTTGCCGACCATAAGCTTGACCGTGCAGAGTTGGCAATCTGCCTGCCGTCTGACTGGAAAGTTAATGATGAGGATGAAAAGTGGTATTGGCCAATCCGCCTACTTAAAAGCCTTGCACGTCTGCCGATTTCCTGCGACACATGGCTTGGTTTTGCACATACAATTACCCATGAAGCACCTTATGCCGATAATACCGCTCTTTGTGGAAGTATCCTTATAAGACCGCAAAGCGTTGATGACAGCGCAGATATTTGCGTTCTGCCAAACGGCGACGAGATTAATTTTTACTTTATTCTGCCGATTTATGAGCAGGAAATGGATTTCAAGCTTAAATTCGGTGCAAACAGACTTCTGAGAAAAATGCGGTATGTGGATTTTGTATTGGATATAAACCGTCCTGATGTATGCGAATTTGTGGGCGAGGACGGAGTTGATATGTCGATTCCGCTTGATGATGGTTACACTCATTATCATAAAATTATTGAAAACAATTTTTCTATTGATGAAATATGCGGATATAATCACATGGCAATTTATCTACGCTGGTGCATCGAGCATGATTTGATGAGTGAAAATTTCAATGAAAAATTTTCTGATGTAATTAATTCTGTAAAGAAACACGATGGAAAAACCGATTTAAGAATTTTTATTCAAGACGCACTTAATGAAGTATTGACCTACTCGATCTTCAATGACAAGGGTGTCGCTTTTGCAAAATTTTATTACGGTGCATATACGGGAGGAAACGAAGAACCGTTCTTCCCATGCGATATTGATGACTATGCTTTGAAATATTTTGGTGAAGAAGAATATAACAATCCCAAATACAACACTGAGGCTTATCTATTTATACCTTTTGACGAAAATTTTTACAACGGCATGGCATACTATATTGATAAGCACTATCAGGAATTTAAAAACGGTTTAGAATAAAAACAAACGGACGAACAAGCATTTATAGGCTCTGCGAAAAAATTTCTGTAAAAACGAAAACTATGATAAAAACGTTATAT